>JADFNF010000012.1 GCA_022563485.1 Fidelibacterota bacterium
TAATTTCGCAACGCTTGGAACCAGGGGTAATGCCCCTCCCGAGATTGTCAATCGTCATATCCGTAGGACGGGACGAGGTCCCGACTGCCCGGATGAAAGCTTTGGCCCCGGCGGTCCCGCTAATGGGGAAGCCTGAGGCTGGGAGGTCATCACCGGGCTCTGGCGATACACCTGCCGTGGCGGCTCCAGCGGTTTCTGGGCGGCTCGCCCGGCCCAATTCCTACGGATAGATGAACAGGACTTTCGACCCAGGTCCATCCCTGTGATGCAGATCGGGGATCGTCTAATGGCAGGACAGCGGGCTTTGGTCCCGCCAATCGAGGTTCGAATCCTCGTCCCCGAACAGATGAGGTTTTAAAGGGAACGCAGCGACGCATGAAACTATTTGCCGGCAGATCGAATCCGGAACTTGCCCGGGAGATATCCGCAGAACTGGATATGCCCCTGGGCCGATTGACCATCAAGAATTTCAACGATGGCGAGATCTATGTAAAGTTCGAGGAAAACATTCGCAACGAGGATGTGTTCATCATCCAGTCCACCAATCCGCCGGCGGACAATATTATCGAGCTGCTGCTGATGTTGGACGCGGCCCGCCGGGCTTCTGCTGGAACGGTAACGGCGGTGATCCCCTACTATGGCTATGCCCGGCAGGATCGGAAGGACAAACCCCGGGTGCCCATTTCCGCCCGCCTCTTTCTGGACACTTTTGAGGCGGTCGGCGCCGGCCGCATCATCACCATGGACCTCCACTCCCCGCAAATACAGGGGTTTGTCAACATCCCGTTCGATCACCTTTACTCCCGCCTCGTCCTGCTGGAGCGCCTTAAAAAGCTGAACCTCACCGCCGACAATGGCGTGGTGCTCAGCCCAGATATGGGCAGCGCCCGCATGGGACAGGCCTACGCTCGCTACCTGGACGTGGGGTTCGCGCTGATCGACAAGCGTCGTCCGGCCCATAACCGGGCGGAAGTGGTCCATATGGTCGGCCATCTCAAGGATCGCCATGTGATCATTATCGATGACATGATTGATACAGCCGGCACCCTGCTGAGTGCCTCGCAAAGTGCAATGGAGCATGGCGCTAAATCGATAACGGCGGTGGCCACCCATGGACTGTTTTCCGAACCGGCTCGCCAGAGTCTGTTGAGCGCGCCTATTGACAAGATCATTGTTACCAATACCATCACGATCGACCCCAGGGAGTTGAATAGTAAATTGGAAATCATTTCGGTGGCCAAGGTTTTTGCCGCCTCCATCGAGCGCATCACGGCGGGTCAATCCCTGAGTTCCCTGTTCGAAATGGAGGTCTGAGTTATGTCGATGAAGGATTATTTAATTGAAATCGCCCCCCGGGAAGAGCTCGGCAAACGCGACGTGCGGCGCCTACGCAAGGATGGTTTTATTCCCGGCATCTATTATGCGCCGGATCAGAAGCAGGCCATGCCATTCAAGGTGGATGCCAAGGAACTGCGTCAGGCCCTGCATAGCGACGCCCTCGTCTATCGTGTGAATATCGGCGACCAACGCAAGAACGTGCTGATTAAAGAAATTCAGTACCATCCGGTCACCGATGAGATTCTTCACGTTGACTTTAAGGGCGTCCATATGGATGAGAGTGTCGAAGTCAAGGTTCCCATTCATATCATCGGTCGCGCCACCGGCGTGAAGGATGAAGGCGGACAACTGCATCAGACGCTCATGGAACTCGACATCCGGTGCCTGGCCAGCGCGATTCCCGCGCATTTTGAGGTGGATATTTCCGCGCTCCATTTAGGCGATACCATTCATGCCGGGGACGTCGAACTCGGCGGTGCCGAACTGGTCAACAGTCCCGATTCCATGGTGATTTCGGTGGCCCATCCGCGCGGCCCTGAGGTGGAAGAGGAGGCGGAGGTCGAAGAGGGTGAGTTTGCCTTTGACGAGGGCGAGGAACCGTCGGCCAAGGAATCGGAACCCACTGAAGAATAGGGTCACGGATTGCGCCTTATCATCGGGTTGGGCAATCCCGGCTCCCGCTTTGCGCGCACGCGCCACAACTTTGGTTACTGGGCAGTGGACGCCTTGGCCCGGGCCTGGAAAATCTCTTTCGGTCCAGGCAAAGGGGATTATCTGGCAGCCATCAGCAGCGGGAGCGGGCTGGCGTTGATCAAGCCCACCGGGGGCATGAATAACAGTGGCTATCCGGTTCAGGATGTGGTGGCGTTCTATAAGTCCTCCATCCAGGACGTGCTGGTGATTTTTGATGACATTGATCTTCCCCTGGGAACTCTGCGCTTCAGGCCCCGGGGAGGGGCAGGAGGCCATAAAGGGGTGGTCTCGCTGATTAGGCAACTTGGCACTGAAAACTTTCCACGACTGCGGCTCGGTATTGCAACGGATTCCCCTATGCGCCCCAGTGAAAAGTATGTGCTCAGCCCCTTCCGCCGTCAGGATGGGCCGGTGGTCGAGCGCGTCCTTGAGGAAGCTATAGCGGGGATAAACTATTATCTCGAATACGGTAGTGATATGACGATGGCGCAGTTCAATACGCGTTCGTCCGGATAAGATATTGACAGCTAAGGATATATTTCAATGAACGTATTGCTGGGGACGATCATTTTAGCAGGCCTCTTCGCTCTTGGATTTGCTTATTGGAAGGCCGTTTGGATTGGCCGCCGGGCGCGTGGCTCTGAAGAAATGGTGGCCATCGGAAAGGCCATACGCGAAGGGGCCATGGCCTTTATCAAGGCCGAATACCGGGTCCTGGCCGTCTTCGTGGTTACCATAGCCCTGTTGCTGTACTTTTTTAATCAGAACCGCGGTCCCGGTCTTGGGCTGGTAGCCGTTTCATTTGTTGTCGGCGCGTTCTGTTCGGCGCTGGCCGGTTTTATCGGTATGCGCGTGGCGACCCGGGCCAACTATCGCACCACCCAGGCTGCGACAAAAAGCCTGGGCGCCGCTCTGGAAGTGGCCTTTGCGAGTGGCTCGGTGATGGGCATGAGCGTCGTGGGACTGGGGGTCCTCGGTCTGGTGACCCTCTTCTATATTTACGAACCGATGTTTACGGGTCTGCCCCAGACTATGGAGGTCATGACCGGATTCGCGGTGGGAGCCTCCTCCATCGCCCTCTTCGCCAGGGTCGGGGGCGGCATCTACACCAAGGCCGCCGATATTGGAGCCGATCTGGTGGGCAAAGTTGAGGCCGGTATCCCGGAAGATGACCCGCGAAACCCGGCCACTATTGCCGACAACGTGGGCGACAATGTGGGCGATGTGGTGGGCATGGGTGCGGACCTGTTTGAATCCTATGTGGGCTCCATTATCGGCTCTATGGTTCTGGGGGCCAGCGCCGTTACCGCTGCCGGTATGGCCTCTGACCAACTGGTTGTTTTACCGCTCTATCTGGCCGCTGCCGGTATCCTGGCCTCGGTCATGGGGACGTTTTTCGTGCGTGTCCGTGATGGGGGCAATCCTCAAAGGGCTATGAATACGGGGACCGGGGCGGCTGCGGCTCTCACCTTGGTGGCCGTCTGGTTTATCACCCGCTGGCAACTGCCTGAGGCGGTCCTGTTGGGCGACATGTCCATCTCCGCCGGGGCCGTTTTCGCCTCCGCCGTCACCGGATTGGTGGCGGGCACCATGGTGGGCCTGACGACTGAATACTTCACCGCAGTAAATCACGCGCCAGTGCGCGGTATCGCCAAGGCCTCGGAAACCGGAGCAGCCACCAACGTGATTGCCGGTTTATCTACCGGGATGTTCTCAACGGTGGCGCCGGTTTTTATCATCGCCATTGCGATTGTTTTAAGCAACGCGTTGACGGGACTCTATGGTATTGCCATCGCCGCTCTGGGAATGCTGACCACTACCGGGATTCAATTGGCGGTGGACGCCTACGGCCCGGTGGCCGATAACGCCGGCGGCATTGCGGAAATGTCTCATCAGGATCCGGTGGTCCGTCAGCGAACCGACCAGTTGGACGCGGTGGGCAACACGACCGCCGCCATCGGGAAAGGCTTTGCCATTGCTTCTGCGGCCCTCACGGCCCTGGCCATGTTTGCGGCCTACACCCGAGTTGTGGGTCTGGAAAGCATCGATGTGCTGGATCCGAATGTGATGGCCGGAATACTTGTTGGCGCCATGCTGCCGTTCCTATTTTCAGGTCTGGCCCTGAAAGCGGTGGGCACGACCGCCATGGAAATGATCGCGGAAGTCCGTCGCCAATTTCGGGAGGTGCCCGGTATCCTTGACGGCACGGGCCGGCCCGATTATGCCGCCTGTGTCGATATCTCTACCAAGGCGTCCCTCCGTCATATGATCGCCCCCGGGATGCTGGCTATATTTACCCCCGTGGTGGTCGGGATGTGGGGCGGTCCCAGCATGTTGGCCGGTGTACTGACCGGCATCACGTCCTCCGGTGTGCTCCTGGCTATCTTTATGGCCAATGCGGGAGGCGCCTGGGACAACGCTAAAAAGTACATCGAAGGTGGTGCCCACGGCGGCAAGGGTTCCGATGCCCACATGGCCGCCATCACCGGTGATACGGTGGGAGATCCTTTCAAGGATACTGCTGGTCCGTCTTTGAACATCTTGATCAAATTGACTGCCGTAGTTTCCCTCGTGATAGCGCCGTTAATCAAATAATTTCCGGGAGAATAGAAGTGAGATATTACGAAATGATTTACATTGCCAACCCGAACCTGGAGGATGAAGATTTGTCCCGGTTGGTGGGTGTCACCAAGGATATTCTCAAGAAGCGCAGTGGCGAGCTGCTCTACGATGAGGTCATGGGTAAAAAACGTCTGGCTTATCCCGTTGAGAAGCAGCGTTACGGAACCTATATCCTACTTCAATTCAAAGGCGACGGCCTTGGTAACGTCCAGTTAAACCGGGACCTTGAGCTCAACGAAGATATTCTGGCCCACATGATCGTGACTATTGATGAAGAAGATGTTCGCCAAGCTAAAGTAGAGGAAGTTGTGGAGGTAGTCGCAGACCGGGAAGAACCCAAGGCAGATGAAGCAACCCCCGTCGAAGCAGCATCAGGCGAAGCCGTTGTTGAAGCAGAGGTCGCCCAAGATCAAGAGCGGGTTGCGGAGGAGGAACCGACCACAACAGTCGAGCAGGCCGGCGCGGATGCTCAAGAAGCGGTAGCCTCCTCAGATGATGAGGACCCGCAACCGAAGACCGAAAATTAGCGGAGTCATTGAACAGTCGTTAATTGTGGACCAATGAGCGCAGCGGATCAGAACACGAATCACGGGGGATAAGCTGATGGATCTCCGCATGCCCGATCTGAATATGGTATTGCTGGCAGGAAACTTGACCAACGATCCCAAATACTCCGAGACCAGGAATGCCACACCCGTTGTGAATTTTTACATGGCTTCCAATAAGCGCTTTAAGGATCGTAACGGTGTTGTCAAAGAGGATGTCTGCTTTGTTGGCGTGGTAGCCTGGGATAACCTGGCCGTCAGTTGCCGGGATAACCTCCTGCGGGGTAGTAGCGTACTGGTCACCGGTGAATTGCAGAGCCGTAAACTGTATGCCGAGGATGGTACCACCCGTAACATGGTGGAGATCAAGGCCAAAAAAATTCAGTTTCTGGACGCCCATCGGGAGATGGTAGAGGTGATGGAGGCGGAGCGATAGCCGATCTCCGCTGGCACTTCCCCATGGTATGAGTCTGTTGCGCCCCAGGTTTGACCGGCAGACCAGCACCCGATCCCTATGAGGCGGGTAGCTGGCAGCCACATGAAGGAGTTAGTTCTATGGCATTTATGAGCCGTCGGAAAGTCTGTAAGTTTTGCGAGAATCAGGTCAAGAAGATCGACTACAAAGATGTGAGGACGATCAGGCGCTTTGTTACCGAGCAGGGTAAAATCATTCCTCGCCGAGTCACCGGTGTGTGCGCCAGTCACCAGCGGATGCTCACCCGGGCCATCAAACGCGCCCGAAATATTGCCTTGATCCACTATACACTGGACGTCACCCAAACGTAAGCTTTTCAAGGAAAAACATGATGGAAATCGTCCTCACAAAATTTGTCGACGCCTTGGGATCCGCAGGAAAGGTCGTGCGGGTGAACGCCGGCTATGCCAGGAACTATCTTTTCCCTCAACATCTGGCCATGCCAGCAACCACGGCCAATCTTAGAATCGTCGCCGCCCATGCCGAGCGGGAAGAAGCCCGTGAGTCAAAGATTCGTACCAAGTTGGAGACGGTGGCCGCCAAGTTGGCGAAAGTTTCACTCACAAAGGCCGTCAAGGTAGGTGAAGATGACAAAGTCTTCGGCTCAGTGACCTCTCTGGTCATTACCGAACTCCTCAAAGAGCAGGGCTTCGAGTTTGCGCGCAAGAACGTCATCCTGGAGGAGCCCCTCAAGGCCCTGGGCCAGTACGATGTAAATATAAATCTCGGCTATGGAGTCACGGGAACCGTGAAGGTGTACGTGGTGCGGGAATAGGTCTACGTTTCCCTGTGTCCACGATCGGCCACCCCGATGCGAACAGTGGTTCTGCCATGGCCTCCGTTGCCTCTCCCCGGACGATGCCGGGCGCTCCGCTGCCCTAGCCTAGGACCCTGACCGTGTTTGCACAGGTTGTCCTGCCCCTCTCCAGCTACCAATCCTTCACCTACCAGGTTCCCGCTCATCTGCAGGCCGTTATAAAAGCTGGACGCTTCGTGTCGGTACCCTTCCGGCGGCGTAGCGTCACCGGCGTCGTGATCAGTTTACACTCGGTATCGCCCTTCAAGGGTAAAATCAAAGACGTTGCGGCAGTCAGGGAGGACCCGGCCGCCCTGCCCCGGGACCTGTGGGCCACGCTGGAATGGGTCAGCCGTTACTACATGACGCCGCTGGGGATGGTCCTCAAAGCGGCCCTCCCCCTGGGATTTTCCCAGAAGCCGGGCCTGCGCCAGCAGACCGTGGTGAGTATCACCTCAGCTGGCCGCCAGGCCCTCATCGATTGGTCAAGGCGGGCCCCCGTGCAGAGAGCCATCCTTACCAACCTGTCTGATCGCACCGATGCCGTCCCGGTGGCCAGCCTCACGAAGGTGACGGCCGGGGCTTCCGCCGTCTGCCGACGACTGGCCCGCCAGGGTTGGGTGACGCTGGATGTTCAAGACCGGGAGGCTGACCCGTTGGTCGCGTTGCCGGTATCAGAGCACAAGCATGTGACCCTGGGCAAAGAGCAGGAAGCGGCCCTGGCCGCCATTACTAAGGCCCGGAAGACCGGTGAGTTCACCCCATTCCTCCTGCAGGGCGTCACGGGTAGCGGGAAAACGGAAGTCTATCTGAAGGCGGCCCGGGATGTCCTGGCGGAGGGGCGGTCCGTATTGGTACTGGTACCCGAGATCGCCCTGACGCCCCAGGTGGCCCAGCGGTTCCGAGCGGCGTTTGGCCGGCAAGTTGCCCTGTGGCACAGTCATCTGTCCACCGCGGAAAAAGCCTGGACCTGGCGCCAGCTGCTCAAAGGCCGCCTGTCAGTGGTGGTGGGCGCCCGGAGCGCCCTCTTTGCCCCCCTGCCGAATCTGGGCCTGATCATCGTTGATGAGGAGCAGGAGGGCAGCTACAAGCAGGAAGACCCAGCCCCGCGCTACCATGCTCGGGATGTCGCTTTGGTCCGCGGCAAATTCGCCAAGGCCCTTGTCCTGCTCACCAGCGCCACCCCTAGCGTGGAATCCTACTACAACGGCTTGACGGGCCGGTTCACCAACGTGGAACTTACCCAGCGATTTGGTGGTGCGGCGTATCCCCGGGTCCGGCTGGTGGACCTGAATGTGGAGCGCCGTCGGACGGGTAACTATCGGTTGGTCCTGTCCGAGGTACTGGTGGAGGCCATCAGGGCGCGGATCGAGCGCCACGAACAGGTGATCCTGCTGCAGAACAGGCGTGGATTCGCCCCCATCAGCGGTTGCAACGATTGCGGTTACACGGCCACCTGCCCCAACTGCGCCGTGTCGCTCACCTATCATAAGGGGCCACAGACCCTGATCTGCCATTATTGTAGTCACACTGCCCCGGGACCGGAGGCCTGTCCGGAGTGTGACAGCCCGCATATCTACCTCCACGGGGTGGGAACCGAGCAGGTCGAGGAGCTGCTAAACCAACTGTTCCCCGCGGCCGCAGTGGTGCGGATGGACGCCGATACCACCCGTCGCCGGGGCGCCCATCAGCGGATTCTCCAGGCGTTCGCCGACGGCCGCTATGATATTCTCCTGGGGACTCAGATGATCGCCAAGGGATTGGACTTCCACAACGTCACGCTGGTCGGGGTGATCAATGGAGATACGGGACTCTCCCTACCCGACTTCCGGTCCGGGGAACGCACCTTCCAGCTGGTCTACCAGGTCTGCGGACGAGCCGGACGCCATCGGGACAAGCCGGGTGAAGCGATCATCCAGACCAATCATCCCAACGACACAGCCATCAAGGCGGCCGCCCGCCTCGATTCCCACCGTTTTTACAACCAGGTGCTGGCCGAACGGAAGGAACTGCTCTATCCCCCCTTCTCCCGCCTTATCAGGTTGCTGCTTCAGGGGCAGGACTCCGAAAACGTGTGGCGCACGGCCCAGGAATTGCGGTCCCGGCTGATCCCTTCCCCGAAAGGAATGACCCTGCTGGGGCCGGCCTCCGCGCCCTTCGAGCGGCTCCGGGGGCTGTGGCGGGTCCACCTGCTCCTGCGGTCCAGCCGGGAGCTCGATCCCGGTGGCCAACGGCTGCACCGCTATGCCCTGAGCCGTATCCCCCGGACCTGGCACATACGCAGCCAAAAGGGGGTCCGGTTGAAGATCGATGTTGATCCGGTCAACCTGTTGTGAATTGTCCCAGCGGGCGCTGGCGAGGGTTGGCCTGGATCAGTTCTATTCTGCTGATCGGTGGTTTCGGAGCCGATGCGACCGCCCCTTCATCGGAGCCCCTGCTGACACAGGGTACTTATGCCAGCGCGGTGGGCGACTTTACCCTCCATCTCACGGCCCAATATCCGGAGGCGGCCGCCACCGATCTGCGCCACATGACCGAAGATCTGTCCCTGATGCTGGTCACCCGCTTTGGCCCGGTGGACCGCGCTCCCTTTCGGGTGGTCGTCACCGTTAACCGGGACCAACTGGACGAGTGGGCCGGTCGTGAATTGTCTCCCTGGATTCATGCCGTCGCTCTGGAGTATCCTTCCCGCATTGTCCTGTTGGAACCAGCCGCCGATGGGGCCAGGGCCACCTCCGATGGCTTTCAGGAGGCCCTCCTGCACGAGCTCACCCACATCTATCTTCATCGGCTCTATCCCAGCCGGACCGGGGGACCGCTCCCGGGGTGGTTCCACGAGGGGTTGGCCGTCCATACCAGCGGCGGAATGAACCGGAGCATGCACCGGGCCTTGGTCCGGGCGAGGCTATTCAGGCGATTCATCACCTTGGAGCAGCTCCGCCGGATCGTCCATACCTCCGCCGGCCTGAGCGAGCTGGCCTATGCCCAATCGGTGGTGGCCGTCCAGTTCATGGATGACCTATATGGGCCGGGAATATTCCGGTCTCTATTCGTTGGACTCCGTGCCGGTGACTCCTTTCGGTCGGCGTTCGCCAGCGCCGCCGGGGAGAGTCTGGACGCATTTCAAACCCGGTACCAGGTCGAGTTGTTGCAGCGCTATAACCTACTCCTGATAGCTGCCGATCCCAACGTTCTGTTTATCCTGTTGCCTCTCCTGGTTATCATAGCCTATTTTACCAAAAGGTGGCGAGGCCGCCTGATCACGGCTAAATGGAAGGAAGAGGATGCCCGTGGAGTTGAAGAAGTTCCCCGAGATCATGGAGACTGACATCGGTCAACGAGAGCTGGCGGGCCGTTGAACCGCCGGCGCTTGACCCTCGCTCTGATGGCGATGACTGGGTCGCTGGCGCCCCTGGCGGGCCAGACCAGTTTCGACTGGCTGAGTGGCGCTGCCCATCCCCGGGGCATGGCTTTGGCCAACGCCCTGGTGGCAGCAGCGGACCCGGCTCAGGCCCTGGGCATGAATCCTGCGGGGTTGCGCCTCGTGGGGCCCAAGCGGCGTATCCAGGCGGGCCTGCGCCTGTATCCTGCCGGAATCAGCCAGACAATGACCCAGCTGATCTTTCCCGGTGAGCGACAGGTTTTCGGTGTGGAGTTGCGTAGCGTGGGTTACGGCACGTTCGAGGGTTATGATGAGCAGGGGCAGCGGCAGGAAGATTATACCGCCAGCGAGGTCCTCATCCGGGGTGGCATCATGCGGCGCATCGGTTCGTCCCTGTCGGTGGGTGGATCCACCGGCGTCCTGTTTGGTACCCTGGCGGAGGTTCGGGCGTCGGCTGTGGTGTGGTCCTTCGGTGTGCAGCTAGGGTTGGCGCGCCTTGGCACCCGGCTGGGGGCTGTGGTGCAGAACCAGGGGCGCTTCGTGAGAACCTATGCCTCTACGGCCCCGTCCGATAAATTCCCCAGCGCCTGGCTCCTGGGCCTGTCAAAAACCCTGGCGCACCTGCCCGTGACCCTCTACGTCTCCGGTGGACAGGATTTGGCGACCCGCCAGTTGCTGTTGCGTCTCGGCGGCGAGTTCAAACTGCCCCGGTTCCTCGTGCTGCGCGTGGGGCTGGATCAGGGGAAATTGGACTATGCCCGCGGTCAAGTCAGCGCCGATCTGTTTTCCGGCTTATCGGTGGGCTTTGGGACGCAGACGCTGGGCCCATCGGCCTCTGCGACCGGCCCCGGCAAGCGCTTGAGTGGTCTCACTTTTGATGGCGCTGTCAAACTTCTGGGGCCCCTGGGGATGAGCAGCTCCTTTGCGCTTGCGCTGCGGTTTTAGCGTAAGGATCAGTAACTACCAGCTCGCCTGGTCCGTCTGGTTCGCTAGGTGTGTCTACCCGGGCGCCGGTCAAGCATCGGCTTGGTCCGCTAGCAGGGCTTTCAGTTTACCCGATTGATGCAGAGCAAAGAGTTCGGAGAACCCACCGACGGGTTGGTCACCGATAACGATCTGAGGCACAGTATAACCGCCGGTGAGCTGGGAGAGATCATATCGGGACAAGCCCTCTTTTTCGATGTTGATTTCATTCCACTTCTGTCCCAGCGATTTTAGCAGCCGCTTGGCCCGTGTGCAGTAAGGACACCAATTAGTTACGTACATACTAATTTGAACCATATCACCGATCCTCTCCACTTAATCAACGCGTCATCGTAATCATTTCCAGTCCATGAGTGTCCTGTACCCAGGGAAGTTCTGCTCTTCAAGCGTGCTTCAATACCGGCATTGCAGCCCGCAAATATACATTCACTCAGCCTGAAATCAAGGCCCGATCTCGCAAAGTGACGCTTGGGCGGATATTTCAAAGTATGAAAGGGGAATGAGGGCTGCCGGTGGGCCAGGCAATGCTGGACGTTCAGCAGGCCGGTCACAGATGGGTATGTGCGGCTTGAATAGGGGGCTGGACCGCCATAAATTTGAATACGGACCGGATACGCACCTGGCTTTGACGACGATTGATCAGACTATTCGTAATCGACAGGTCGGCTGATCGGCTTCGCCAGGTGGCTCAAGGGCTTTGTTACTGTTTTACCTGACCATGACTACTGCCGATATACTTCACCAGCGCCTCACCGATGACTTGGCGCCCCTCCATTTGGAACTGAGAGATGATTCCCATTTACATGCCGGTCATGCCGAGGCCGCGGCCCACGGCGGCAGCCATTTCACAACCCTCATCGTCTCGGCCAAATTCGAGGGTCATTCATTGGTCCAGCGACATCGCATGGTCTACGCCGCCGTGGGGGACCTCATGAAGGGCCGGGTCCACGCCCTTTCCATGCAGACCCTGACGCCGGACGAGTGGCGCATGAAGCGTTCCTCCCAAGCGTAACCAGCGGGGCTTCCATCGTCATGATAACACGAGTGAAGACCGCCTTCTATTTATCCGCCGCCTTACTGGTGCTATCATCCTGCGATGGCGCCGGAAAATGAGGCGCTCCGGGGGAGGGACCCGAACCATTACCCCCTTCCCCTATTCCCGGCCGCGGACCACGTAGGCGCCCCAGGGACAGAACCGCCCCACCGTGTCCACCCAATAGTCGATGTCTTCCTGGACCAGCCCGGGGTTGCCGTCACACAGCTCGATACTGATCTCCACCAGGTCCCATTCATGGGGGCTGAAGTGCCAGTCCCAGTCCAGGTTGTGGCCGCCGTCGCCCCGGCCAATGGGGCCGTTGATGTGCATGAGGCGCTTATCGACCGGCAGGGCGAGCTGGGCCTCGATTTTGGCCACTACCGCCGAATCAGTAGTGATGGCCACAAACTGCCCCTCGGCCCCTGAAGCGTTGTGCATATCAAACAGGTAAGCGCCCGCCACGGTTTGGTCTGGAGGCTCGTCGCAAGTAACCAGAACGAGAACTGCCAGCATCCCACATAGGGCCTGAACCTGTCCCCTGTTGACTCTCATCACCACCCGATAGCTACCCTTTCTCCTGCTTCCTGCCTGCCGTTAACTTAGGAGTAAATTAAAACCACCCTCCCAAAGGAACCACACCCATGCTTCATCGATCCTTCGGCCTTGCTCCGCGCTCTTTACTACTACTGCCAATGCTCCTGCTCTTGCCGACTGTCACCTGGATGCAGGATCAGTGGCTAGCCCCCCTGCCGCCCGTGCTGCCCTGGAGCGGCGCCAGCGAGGCCCTGATCGTATCCCGGGATGATCCCTGGATTACCCCATCGGAACGGGACGGCCTGACGACAACCCCGACCTACGAGGAGACCGTCAACTGGCTGACCCGGTTGGTGGCCGCCGCGCCCCAGCTCCAGATGGTTTCCCTGGGCACCAGCGCCGAAGGACGGGACATCTGGATGGTCATCGCATCGGCTGAGGGGGCCAGTACCCCGGCCGGATTACGGGCTAACGGCAAGCCGACCCTCCTGGCCCAGGCCGGCATCCATGCCGGAGAGATCGACGGCAAGGACGCGGGACTCATGCTCCTGCGGGATATGACCGTTCGGGGCACCAAGCTGGACCTGCTCGATGGCGCCAACCTCCTGTTTGTGCCCATCCTGAGCGTTGACGGCCACGAGCGCAGTTCCCCCTACGGCCGAATAAACCAGCGGGGGCCTGTCCAAGCTGGCTGGCGCACCAACAGCCGCAACCTCAATCTCAACCGGGACTACGCCAAACTGGACACCCGGGAACTACGGGCCATAATCCGGACCATCAATCAATGGGTGCCGGACCTGTATCTTGATCTCCACGTCACCGACGGCATCGATTACCAGTACGACATCACCTTCGGTTATAATGGCCGGCACGGCCTCTCCCCCAACATCGCCCGCTGGCTGGATGAGCACCTGACGCCGGCCCTTTATCGCGATCTGGCGGCCCAGGGACACATCCCCGGCCCCCTCATTATCGCCGCCGATGATCTCGATCCTGCCAGGGGCGTGATCGACTGGACGGCCTCTCCCCGTTTTTCCACCGGCTACGGCGACGCCCGGCACCTGCCCACCGTGCTGGTTGAAAACCACTCCCTTAAGCCCTACCGGCAGCGGGTGCTGGGCACCTATGTGCTGATGGAAAGCGTGCTGCGCACTTTGGCTGAGCATGCCGAGTCCCTGGGGCGGGCGGTCACCACCGACCGGGCTCAAGCGCGGCAGATCGTACCCCTCACCTGGAAATCGCCCCCTGCCAATCCTGAGCTACAGGACTTCTTAGCCGTCAGGTGGCGGAAGAGGCCCTCAGACATTTCCGGCCGGGACCGGTTGACCTGGCTCGGCCGGCCCTTCACCCTTAGGCTGCCCTTTTTACGCACCACCGAGCCGGACGTCACCATCGTGCGCCCTAAAGCCTACTGGATCCCTCCGGCCTGGAGCGAGGTCATCGACCGCCTGGCCCTGCACGGCATCTTCATGGAACGCATGTCCGAACCCCGGACCGTATCGGTGGAACTCAGCCGCCTCACTGACATCCAGCTGGAGGCAGCGCCTTTTGAGGGGCACATCCGCGTCACCGCTACCGCTACTCCTGAGCGCCGAGAGGAACTATACCCTTCGGGTTCGGTACGCATTCCCACCGATCAACCCCTGGGGGACTTGGCTATTCTCCTGCTGGAGCCGGGATCGCCCGACTCATTTTTCCAGTGGGGCTTTTTCCTGGAAATCCTTCAGCCCACGGAATACGTCGAGGGCTATGTCATGGAGCCCCTGGCCCAACGCATGCTGGACCGGGACCCGGACCTGAAGCGCACCTTCCAGGCCCGTCTGAAAGCCGACCCGGCCTTCGCCGCCGATCCCCAGGCCCGGCTCCAGTGGTTCTACGAGCGGACCCCCTACTTCGATGACCGCTGGCGCCTCTATCCGGTGGGGCGGGAGTAGGCGTACCTGCCAGGGCCATGCAGACCGGCTGACCGGGCTAATCAGATTTCGATGGGGCCAAAGCGAGGGCAGTCTCTGAATCTTTATTGGCTATACAATATATATGTTGTAAGTTTTGTTATGATGCATCCCGTTATCTTCATAGCTGCCATAGCAGCACTCAGAAAGAGATCTAAATGGAAGGCAAGGAACTTGTAAAGCTCCTGAAGAAAAACGGGTGGCAAATCGATCGAATCAGTGGCAGCCACCATATCATGGTTAAGGGAAGCAGAACCATATCGGTGCCGGTGCATGGCAAGCAGGAGCTCGGGAAAGGGTTGACCCACGCAATTTTGAAACAGGCTGAAATCAGGAAATGATCGAATACCATCTGAAGGTACATAGAGACGGCGAATCTTTCTGGGGAGAATTCCCCGACCTTGCGGGGTGCTTCACCGATGGGGCCACCAGAGAGGAACTTACCGGCAATGCAAGGGAGGCCCTCACCGGCTGGATCACCAGCGTCGTCGAGCGGGGCTCCTCTCTAGGGGGTAAATCCAAAAAAATCCCCAAGCCGGCCTTTCGCGGCCGGGGATCCATACCCGTAGCCCTGCCCCTTGCTATGGGGGTGGCCCTGCAGCTGCGCTGGATACGTGAATCAAGGCATTTGTCCCAGCAAGAGGTGGCACGCAGGCTGAGTATTTCTTATCAGGCTTATCAACGGTTTGAACACCCGGCCAAGGCTAATCCAAACCTAAAGACACTTGAGAAGCTCTCAAACATCTATCAGGTGCCTCCGGAAAAACTGCTTAGCGGCCCGCTCGCATATTAACGCAGGCTAATAAGCTTGCCGTAAGTCCAACGACACCACCGGACCCATTTTTAATCCCCACCGGGAGTATCCCCGGTTTAAACAGCTGCTGGAGCAATACAAGGCACCGATCTGAGCCTGGAACCATCCCCCGGTCATTTCCGTAGACACTATATGGGCCGGTAAAGGTTGAATTCCCGGCCGTCCGCGCCTACATTCAGTCCGGAGGTCGTGCATGTTTGAGCAACTTCACCATAGGCTGACTCTGTTCCTGCTCAGTGGATTAGGGCTGACGGCTTGCGCCCAGCTCCAGAATGATGCCTACTTCGCCGGCTTTCACGCCAACGACCCTTCCGGCAGCACCACCCCCTCCATCATTGATCGCGGGCTGCTCAATACGGCCCCGTTGCCAGCCGAAAGCGTCCGGGCCGATGTGGAGCCTGAGAACCCGGCCGATCCCTACCGCTATGGGCGCCAACAGCGCTACCGCGACGACCCCTTCACCCAGTATAATCTGATGGTCCACCTCTACGGCCCTTACTACTACCGGGATTACCGCTCGAGACTGTGGCTCCAACACCAACGCCGGTGGAGCCGCATCCCCTGGTTCGCATACGATCCCCTGCTTGACGATTTTTGGATGGCCGATCCTTTCTGGCGCTCCCGGTATGGGGGCTGGAGCGGGCGGTACGACCCGTGGTACGCGGGCTATTACGATCCCTGGTATTGGGACCCCTACGGTGGGGGCTATGGGCTGGGGTATGCCAGCTATGGCGGTTATTATGACTACTGGCCCTATGGTTATATTCGCCGTGGGACCCTAGCGACCGTCGCGATCAAACCGCCCAACCACCAGCAACGGCGGCGTGGCCGTAAGGACCTGACGACCACTATGAGTGCCGGCAAAAGTCGCGCCGCGGGACCTTCGTCTACCCAGATTCGGGTGGGCAGATCACCAGGCCGTACTACCACCACCGGAGCGGTATCCGTCAGGAGACAGGGACGGTCGTCATCGGCGTCTTCCAAGGACAAGTCCGGCGGTTCCCGGCAAGCCCGCACGCGAAAACGCACGGACTAAGCCCGCCATATGGCCGGTCAACCTGACAACCTTCGCCGGCGCATCCGGTGGGTGGGGTGGGCACTGTTGCTGTTCACCGCCAGCCTGATCGGGCAGGATGACACGGATGCCGTCCGGCCGTTCCTGGGCGTCGGCGGCCCGGGCAGTCGCGCCAACGGCCTGGGACAGGCCTTCACCGCTGTCGCCGATGACGTCACGGCGTTGCACTACAACCCTGCCGGACTGGCCCACCTCATCAAGACTGAGTTCAACTTGGGATATGACCACCTCAGCGCCGCCTCGGATGTGCAGGGACCCAACGGCTCCTCCACTGCCTCGATCACCGCCACCCGCCTGACCAATCTCGGTCTTGCCCTACCCATCCCCAATACTAAACTGACCCTGGCCTTCGGCTACCACCGGGTGCGGGCCTTCGATCGCCGGCAAGAGTTGGCTATCACCAACGGCGAGATCTCCACGAGCGAGCAATTCACGACCGAGGGTAGCCTGGCCGCGTATAGTCTGGGCATCGGATTCCAGGTATCACCCCAGTTCGCCTTAGGCGGTGCGATTGATTTGCTGAGGGGACAGAGTGACTATACTGCATGGTTCACCACCCTCACCGGATCCGTGACGGACTCCAGCCAGTATGTTCAGATTGAACCCGATTATCGCGGCGTTGGCCTGAGCCTGGGCCTGCTCTTTGCCCCCCTGCCGGTCTGGCATGTGGGACTGCTGCTGCGCACGCCCCAGCGCATCGAGGTGGAAGAGACCTATACCGATGAGACTTTCAACGGGAAAACCACCATTGATTATCAGACCAGGAGTTCCTACACCCTGCGGATCGGTTCCTCCTTGAGCCTCGGCCCGGCCCTCATCAGTGGGGACCTGTTCTGGGTTGATTACTCACAGGTACGCTTCAAGTCGGACCTGTTCGATAGCACCGCCCTCATCGAGGACATTGATATACCGATCAACGATGCACTGCGCACCAACTACACCAGCACCCTGGGCTTCGCCTTGGGTACCGAGATTCTGCTGCCCAGGGTCAATATCAAACTCCGGGGGGGCTTCCGTCATGAGCCCTCCTATTTGAAGGCCGTTGATCCATCCACTGCCAGATCGACGGTCGCCTTCGGGATCAGTATCATGCCGGTGCCGCAGCTCAAGTTGGACGCTACCTATGCGGTCACCTCCTGGAAACAGGACCTCACCCGCACCCTGTTCACCGGCGCCGGTATCACGGCCACCGACAGGAGCACCGCGAGTATTCTGATGGTAAATCTCATCTACCGGCTATAATCGTGTGGTCACCCGGCAGGCGCCTGACATGACCAGCCAAATCTGTATCCAGACTTATCTTTACCGTCACGAGGCCGACCTGGCCTGGGCGTTGCTGGATTCATGCGGCATTGTGGCCACTCTCACCGCCGACGATGCTGGAGGGATGCAGCCCCACCTGCTATTTGGCAATGGCGGGGTGCGGCTGTGGGTCAGTGAAGACCGGGCAAAAGAAGCCGGGCAGTTGCTAGCCGCCCCCTTTGAAGGCGAGGAATAGGGTCCTAAGGGTGCTGGGTTGACCCCGGCCCCTAGGCCCGGCCCGATCCTTCCCGGCGCATTGCGGGTCGGAAGGCCATTATTTTCGCTTGAACTATTTTAAACTCCCCCTGCATTTCAAAGAAGGTCTTTCGTTGCTTACAGAGATCAAGATCGATTTGGTAAACCGACGTTCCGTCATCCCGGGTCTCTTCACTCATAAGCCCCTGATCGAGCAGCTTTTGCAGGCTGGCGTGTCCGGCATCCGATGAGTATTTAAACTTCTTTTGCAGTTGACGGTCCAGGGTAGTGGCGCTCAGGGTCACCGGCCCTGCTTTTCCCTCAAGGAAACCACAAATAATCGACAGGAATTCATGCTCCTGCTGGTTGGCGGCAGGGTCAGTATCCGGTTTTCTCTTACGCCGGTCGATCATAAAGCTGTCTTCACAATATTCCGCGAATTGAAGAAAAGTATCAAGTGATGGCACGAGGAAACGCCGCCCTTCACCCAGGGCTATCTCGTAACCTGCTATTTTGGAATTCACCAGGATTTCCATCACCACCGTAACCGGCTTTTCCCCCGAACTGAGGATGTAGGCAATTTTTCTGGTTGCCTCATCCCAGGGAATATAGACGTTACCGCTGTAGGTGGTCTCTCCCCTTTGCAAAAACATGGCCAGCAGCTCCACAATCTGGCGACCGGGGTCTTCGACGCCGCTGAAACCGGATTTAAGGATCATCATTCGCAGCCGGTCAACGGTGACGCCATACAGTGACTGCATCCATTGGGGCACTTCCGTTGTCAATTTGTGCCGGAACATCGTCTTGCTCAGCGATAGACAGGTTACGTCTGTAACCGCTCGGGCCGTGGCTGATCGCAGGCCGCTATCAATCAGGGCCATCTCCCCAAATACGGCCCCGGTCTTCAAGTTAGCCAGGGGAACTTCTTCGTCATCCACTTGCTTTGTGATCTCGACTTCCCCGTCTTGAAGGATGAATAACTTGTTGCCGCTCCTCCCTTCCTGGAAAATGATCTCGCCCGGCTTGAAAGTGATGAATGCTTTTTCACGACGATGTGACATGGAAGGATTCCTTAAATATGAGGGGTCGCCCCTTTCCGGCGCCACCTCCAACCCGTACTGGTGATCATGTGGCCGCTGTGGAAGACAAATTACCATCAATCATGGGCCTGACCACGCCGTGAATGTTACGGCGGGTTCCCGGTGCGTCGCCATGACGTCGATCACAGCCCAAGGGAATTTTTCATAAAACCAGTGCTTTGGATCGTGGTCTATCTCGATGATCCAGATCAGTGTCCCCCGCTTTGGTCCGCTGACTGGCGTATTGATCGCTGATGCCAGGACCGCCCTCTCAGGCCAACACCCAGCCCACCCACAGGGCGAACAGGATCGCCAGGGCCGTTTCGATGAGGCCGATGTGGGTCAGCTTCAATGTGCGGTAGCGATCCATCCACAGGAGGATCACCACCAGCTTGGCCAGTGGGATCAGGAAGGTCCAGGCCAGGGCCGGCAGCAGCAGATTCACCCGCACCAGCAGGAAGATCAACGCCAGGGCCACGAGGTGGTAGACGGTGGCCTTGGTGACGGCGGGGTCCCCGAACAGGCGCAGGCGAACGGTGAAGATGGCGCTGGAGAACACCAGGGCGCACAGAAGCCAGAGGCCCAACAGGTCCTGGGCCATGAATCCGGTGGTGGCCGTATAGGCAAAGGGGAGCGCCAAACAGAGTCCCGTGAAGATGGACAGCTCGTTGGGAATGGATTTCTGATCCCGCCGGTAGACCCAGTACAGGTTGATGACCAGCACGGCCGCCCCGACGGCGTAGATCCTGCCCAGGGCCGGGACGCGCTGCCATAGGGTGACGGCGCTCCAGACCGTCACGATGCCGTAAAGGGCGGTCCAAATTAGCAGGCGAGGGTCGAGCTGTTTGCGTCGCAGGAGCCGGATCAGGGGCAGTTGCAGCTCGAACCCGGCCACAGCGACGGCCAGGGCCAGGCTGGTGTTGACATTCCACCGCCCGGCAAACCAGACCCCCAGGAAAAAGCAGACGGCCAGGGTTATGCTGGCGCCGTGTTCAGCCGAAAGCACCGGTCTGAGCCAGGTCCATTTAGATTGGGCTGGCACGTCACGAACCATCGGGGGCTGGGTTTACCCTATCTTCCAAATAGGGCGGGGATGGTCAGGGTGATGGCGGGGACGTAAGTGATGATCAACACCCCGATGGCCAGTATGGCCAGATAGGGCAAAACGGACAGGTAGACCTTGGGCACCGGCTGATTGAAGCGGTAGCTGGCGAGAAACAGGTTCATCCCCACCGGCGGGGTGAGGTAGCCCAGCTCCAGGTTCACCAGGAAGATAATGCCGAGGTGCACCGGATCGACCCCAAAGGCCAGCCCCATGGGCGCGATGAGGGGCACCACCACGATGATGGCGGAAAAGATATCCATGAGGGCGCCAACCAGCAGCAGGCCGCCGTTCAGGGCCAGGAGAAAAACGAACTTGGAATCGATATGGGTCTGGACCCAGTGGAGGGCCCGGGAGGGGACCTGGGCATCCACCAGGTAGCTGGTGAGGCCCATGGCCACGCCCATGATGAGGAGCACACCGCCCACCAGGGCCGCACCGCTGACAATGGTCCGGATGATGTCTTTGCCACGCCGCAAATCCCGGTAAACAAACACCTCAATCACGAAGGTATACACAGCGGTGATGGCCGCCGCTTCCACCAGGGTGGTGTAGCCGCCGAAGATACCCCCCAGGATAATCACGGGGATAAATATTTCCCACTTGGCCTCCAGGAACGCCCCCCAGGCCTCCGGCCACCGAAAGGGGGTTCGCACGGTTTTTGCCACCAGGCCCTGCCGAACGCTCCAGGCCGCCACCATGGCGATGAGCACGATCCCCGGAAGGATGCCCGCCAGGAACAGCTGATCGATGGGGGTCTGGGACCGTATCCCGTAGAGGATGACCGGCAGGCTCGGGGGGAACAGCAGCCCCAGGGAACCGGAGGCGGTGAGCAGTCCCGTCGAAAATTTCTTGGAGTAATGCTCCTTGATCAGCATGGGGTACATCAGCCCCCCCACGGCCAGAATGGTGACGCCGGAGCCGC
>JADFNF010000164.1 GCA_022563485.1 Fidelibacterota bacterium
AGCCAGAACTACTACTGCCATCGTTACACTCACCAAGATAATCTCCATGTTCCAAATGAGCATTGAGTACGGCGGGATTTGCCACCTCTATTGTGTTACCGTTATGACATACAAGCCATGCTTCTTGCCCCCCACCACCACTACTGCCATTATTTCCTCCACCCGCATATGCAGCCGGGAAGATAAAACTATGCAAATCATCGTGCATGTTAAAACTCATGTCCCCACCGGAACTCATTAATCCAGTGTATGGACCGGGCAATATATTAGAGAGCGCAAGATGCTGCCAGACACGCAAACCTTCTGTGTAAGCGGGGCTTATTTCCCCATCCCCATTACCATTGCAAAGGTTTGCTTCGTCATCCACACAGCCTGGAAAATAACGGCTGGCATTATAAATATCACCAGGAAGGTAATTATATTTATTCTCAAATATCCTTATTGCAGTATTAAATTTATGAATATCAGAAATGACGCTACGCAATTCAGCGACTCTTTTTAATTCCATACCACTAACAATAGCAGCAACTACTAGAGCAATTATTACAAGCGATATGCTTAACTCTACTAGTGTAAAACCTTGCTGTCTTTTCTTCTTTCTACTACCCATGACAATCCCCTCCTCAGGGATTAGTTACCCAGGGATTAGTTACCGTGTATGTAGCATGGGAAAAATTAACTAAATATTTAGAAAAATTGTAGTTAAAACAAAAAATATTCCTTATAAAGGGTAGTCGAAAAACCACCAGATGTCAAGACCTTAACCCGCTGTGACAGCCAGTTTCAGAGATAATTAAGATTGATTTTGGATAAAATTTGTAGCTAATTCGTGGGTAGCCGTATGCCCGGTCAAGATCCATAACCCAACGCCTGCACGCATGACTGCGTCGCGCTGATTGGTTCGATATCTGATCCGCTTATCATGTGTGATGACCAGCCACCCCCTTCTCCCAATTTCCATAAGCCATTCTTCATCTTTTGCGTCATCAGCGAAATGATCGCCGTGTTGTTCTACATTAATTCCTGCATTACGGAGGATTTGGGGGAAACTATTTCCGAGGTCTCGGTCGGTGAAAAAGACGGGGTTCAAGCAGCCAGTTCGTAAATAATTGCTGTCTCAATCTCGGATATCTCTAAATCGTAGTCGGCGGCAAGTTCTGATTCAGTTTCACCGGCGTCAAATCGGTCAACGATGGTGGCAGTCGAAACGCTTTTACGTTCGATAATCGGGCGACCGAATGAAATAAAGGGATTAATGACAATAGGTCTGGCATCATCTGCTGTCTCTTCTCTGAGGAAAGGATACAGACGGATAGGCAGATCATTCTCCCATTCAATTCTCTTTAGATAGGATTCAAGTACTTTACGGAGGACAAACTGACCCGATTTAGACAGGCTGATCAGCTCGGAATATTTATTTAAAAACAGTTCCCCTGCGCCAGCCAGGAGCTCAGGACTCAAGAGAAGGCGTTTGATATTAAATTGACTCTGAGCATACTGGAGGGCATGCCGAACTGCTTGGATAGACACACTGTGTTCAGTCCGAAGAGAACGTAGTACATGTGCTTCGACCAGGTTTGCGAAAGAAAGTTTGTTTTCATTGGAATCAGGCAGCGGAATGAGGGGCTCGAAAAATCCGGTACGCTCACGGAGAGGGTAAAGCCTGCCGATCACCCAGGATCGCAATGTAGCGGGCGCAATCTTTAGGTATCTGGCTGCTTCGTTGAATCCATAGGCAGGTATATTTCTGGGGTCCTGGCCACCATAAATATCAAGCTGAGAACGTGAAATGGTCATCTTGGTTGGTACTCCCTTTGCCTCCCAAATGTACAGATAGGCCTTCTATAAGCCAATCGTTTCTTGGCGCATGAGTTTTTAAAAATATTAGACAAGAATTCGGAACGCTTCCCTCCTTTCCACTGCGCCCCTCCATTGCGTACCTTCCGCCCATGAGCCACGCCGTTGCGGATACCGACGCTGCCAGCCTCCGGGGGCAAGCCCTGTTGGACCACATCGCCACCGATTTTCTCGGCCTGGACACCACCTATCCCCTGGCCACCGGCGAGGTCACCCGCCGGGTCTACCTGGACTCCACCGCCTCCACCCTCATGATGGGGGCCGCCCACCGGGCCATGTCGGCCTTCCTGGAGCACTATGCCAACACCCACAGCCTGATGCACAACAGCGCCCGGCTGGCCACCCAGGCCTACGGCTGGGCCCACGACCGCATCCTCCGTTTCGTCGGGGCCGACCCGGATGCCTACACCTGCTTTTTTACCGGCAGCGGCGTCACCGCCGGTATGAACCGTTTGGCCCGGGTCTTCCGGGACCTGCGGCCCGGCAAGGATACGGTCCTGGTGTCCATTATGGAGCACCACTCCAACGACCTGCCCCACCGCAAGCACCTGGGGCGGGTCATCCACCTGCCGGTCGATAGCCGCCCCGAAGGGCACGGTTGTGTGGACCTGGCAGCCATGGAGCAGGTTCTCAAGCGGGAACAGGGCCGGGTGAACTACGTGGCCATTACGGGGGTGAGCAACGTGACGGGTATTATCAATCCCATCGGGCAGATCGCCCGTCTGGCCCATGAATACGGGGCGCTGGTGCTTATCGATGGCGCCCAGATGGTGGCCCATCTACCAGTGCAGATGTCGGGGCACAGCGACCCGCGGGAAGACCTGGACGCCCTGGTATTCTCCGGCCACAAGACCTATGTGCCGGGGTCGCCGGGGGTGGTGATTGCCCGCCAGGAGCACTTGGCCGCCATCGAGCCCGAGGAGGTGGGCGGCGGCATGGTGGAGCGGGTTTTCACCGAGCGCTATACCGTCTCCTCAAAGTTCCCCGACCGGGAGGAAGCCGGTACGCCCAACATTCCCGGCGCCATCGGTCTGGCGGCCGCCATCGAGGTGCTGGACCGCATCGGCATGGATATCCTGGTGGCCGAGGAGCGCCAGCTCATCGATTACGCCATAGAGCGCTTGAAAGTTATCCCCGAGCTGAACATTTACGGCTCCACCGATACCCAGGATTGCCCCCGGGCGGCGTCCATCTCGTTTAATGTGGCGGGACTGGATCACTCCCTGGTGGCGGCGGTGCTCAACGATTACCACAACATTGCCGTGCGCAACGAGTGCTTTTGCGCCCATCCCTATGTCATTGAGATGATCTCGGACCAGGCCGCCGAATACCTGGCGATGAGCGATGCGGAGCTGGCGGCCAGCTGTGAGCCGAAACCGGGGATGGTGCGGGCCAGTTTCGGTCTGTACAACACGAGGAAGGATGTAGACCTCCTGGTGGCGGCCATCAGGGACATCGTCACCAATCGGGAGCGCTACTTGCCGCTCTATGCCCTGGGACCCGATCGTGAATACCACCACACGACGTTTGAATCCGTGTCCAAGGAGGCCTTTTCCATCCCCCGCTGGGTGGACGAGGCTTTGCGCGAGTATGGCGGCCAATCACCTGATCGTTAAGTCCACAGTCACAGGGTTCGCCGTGGGGGCCATCCTGTTGCTTGGGTCGCGACCGTTGCTCGGCCAGCCCCAGCCCGACTCTCTACTGGATTTACGCCTGTCCAGCGGCTCTCGCAACCACATCTTTTATCACCCGCCCTACGCCATCCTCAATGACCGTCCCCATGTCGTTGACTTGATGGTCGAGTTTGACCCGGATGAGATCGCGTCCGTGAGCCTCTTGCTCCGCACCGATGCTTCCCAGACCTACCAGGAACTGCCCATGACCGGGAGGTTCGGGCGCTACAGCCGTATTGTGCCGGTGACCCAGCTCACGGGCCAGCGCCTCACCTATTTCTTCCTGGTGACGATGAGGGACTTCGCCCTGTGGGGCTATCCCATCGGTGAGGACGGGCACATTCAACCCTATGTCATCGATCTGGTGCCACCGACGCAGGAGTTTTTCCAGAAGCATTACTATGAATGATCCCGTTCCTCAGCGCATAGACGAGCTGCGGGACCGGATTGAGGCGCATAATGTGGCCTACTATGTCCACGACCGCCCCACTGTCTCCGATAGCGAGTATGATGCCCTGATGCGGGAACTTGAGACGTTGGAAGGTGAGCATCCCGAGCTGGTCACGCCCGATTCCCCCACCCAGCGGGTCGGCACCGCGCCTCAGTCGGAGTTGGCTACGGTCAGCCACCGGATGGTTATGCTGAGCCTGGCCAATGCTATGGACGAGGCCGAGCTACAGGCCTTCGATGACCGGGTCCGGCGAGGATTAGGGGCGGATGGCCTCATCGATTACGTCTGCGAGCCTAAGCTGGATGGTCTGGCTGTGGAGTTGGTCTACGAGGGAGGACGGTTGGTCCAGGGCAGCACCCGGGGGGATGGCGCCACCGGCGAGGATATTACCGCCAACTTGCGCTCCATCCGGGCCATACCATTGACCCTGCGCAAGGGGTCTCCGATCCCCCGGCTGTTGGAGGTGCGGGGTGAAGTCTGCATGCACCGGGCCGGGTTCGAGACCCTCAACCGCCAGCGAGGCGCAGCAGGAGAGCCTCAATTTGCCAACCCCCGTAATGCCGCCGCCGGCAGCCTGCGCCAACTGGACACGCGCATTACCGCCTCCCGTCCCCTGCGCATCAACTGCTATGGTCTGGGGACTACGGAAGGTGTGGCCCTCATC
>JADFNF010000165.1 GCA_022563485.1 Fidelibacterota bacterium
AGACCGCGCTGGCTCAACACGTGGGTGATCGCCGCCGTCAGCGTCGTCTTGCCATGGTCCACGTGGCCGATCGTCCCAACGTTCACATGGGGCTTGTTTCTGATAAATTTCTCTTTAGCCATGATCTATCCCAACTCCACTTAATCTCGGTTAGACTCCCAAACCGGATGCAGCCACCGTGAGCCTACAACCGGAATTGAACCGGTGACCTCTTCCTTACCAAGGAAGTGCTCTACCAGCTGAGCTATGTAGGCACCCTGAGCGGGAGACGAGATTCGAACCCGCGACCCTCAGCTTGGAAGGCTGATGCTCTACCAACTGAGCTACTCCCGCATAACAAGACGGTCTGAATTGAATTTCAATATCACCTGCTCAACCCGACCAGCCCTCCGCCAACCGAACGCAGGGTGGGGAGAGAAGGATTCGAACCTCCGTAGACATTACGTCGGCAGATTTACAGTCTGCTGCCTTTGACCGCTCGGCCATCTCCCCGATTCCATATTTACCGCCGAATTGCGGTCATCTGCCTGCTTGGGCCATAACTTATGCGCTGCAATGTGAGCCACCAGCAGGAATCGAACCCGCGACCCTCTGATTACAAATCAGATGCTCTACCAACTGAGCTATGGTGGCGCAAGCCCTCAAATAGCGGGGTTAATAGAGCTACGTAGTTTACGACCGGTAAAAATGGGAATACAACTAGGAATTACTCCTGGTGATTAAAAAATTCTGCGAGACCGCCTCTCACATCTACCCGGCGCCAGCTCAACGGCGATGACTCAACCAGCCGGTGTTGACGGAATCGGGATGAACCGCCTCTCGACGCTTCCCAGCGGTATGTGTTCTGCTCACTACAATCTGTTCAGATTCAGGGGATTCACTTCCGAATCTTACTAAAATTCTTCAAAGAACAGGGCGCTATTCCAATATATAAATATACCGGCGATAATGACTGATAAAACAACCTGCCCCAGACCGGAATTATATCGACAGCCAAGTCGATTGCAACCGTCTGAAGGGAGCCGCACACATCACCCTTGCTTCACTTAACCTTGTTTCCAGATGGTGCCGGTGGGGGTGTCCTCGAGAACAATACCCCGGTCCAAGAGCTGATCGCGGATGGCATCGGCGCGAGCCCAGTCTTTTGCCGACCGAGCCGCTTCCCGCGCCTTGACCAGCGCCTCGACCTCCTCATCGGCTTCCCCGGCGGTAAATATGACTCCAAGGATTTCGTCATACCGCCGAAGGGCCGCCAGGGCCTCAAGGGCGCTGGATGGTGACAGCTGCTGATGGTCCATCAGGGTAAACAGCTCGTGGGCCCAGCCAAAGATGGCCCCCAGGGTACCGGCGATGTTCAGGTCATCGTCCATGGCCGCCTCGACGGCCTCGTCCGGGGGGGACAGCGCCTCGCCTTCCGCGTCCGGCGGCGCCGCTTCCAGCCGCCTGGCGACCTCCCGCAGCCGATTGATGGCCTTCTGGGATTCCCCCACCTTGGTCAGGGTGAAGTTGAGCCGCTGCCGGTAGTGCGTAGCCAGCAGGGTATAGCGGACGGCCTCCGGGGAGAAGCCCTGGGCCAGGATGTCCTGCAGGGTGTAGAAATTCCCCAGGGACTTGCTCATTTTCTGCCCGTCCACCACCAGATGCTCACTGTGCAGCCACAGGTTCACAAAAGGGGCGCCACTGATACACTGGCTTTGGGCCAGTTCGTTCTCGTGGTGGGGGAAGATGTTGTCTACTCCGCCACAGTGAAGATCAAAATGATCCCCGAGGTAGTGGGTGGACATGGCGCTGCACTCCATATGCCAGCCTGGTCTCCCACGCCCCCAAGGAGAGGGCCAGGCAATATCACCATCGGTAGGCTTGGACGATTTCCACAGTGCGAAATCCCGAACACCCTCCTTTTCATAATCGTCATCGGCTACCCGCTCACCTGCTCGCATCTGATCCGGGTCCAATCGGGCCAGCTGGCCGTAACGAGGGAAAGAGGACACGTCAAAATATACCGAGCCGTCATCGGTTTTGTAGGCGTGACCCTTGTCGATTAGAATTTTAATCCCCGCCACCATCCGGGGGATAAACTCGGTGGCCCGGGGGAGCTGGTGAGCCGGCAGGATGTTGAGCGTCTTCAAGTCCGCCTCAAATTCACGGGTGTAGTGGCCGGTGAGCTCGGCCAGGGTGCGGCCTTCGGCCATAGCCCGCTGGATGGTCTTGTCATCCACATCGGTTATATTCATGACGTGCACAACCTTATACTCCCGGTAGACCAGGTAGCGCCGCAACAAATCCTCAAACATGAAGGTCCGCAGATTACCGATATGGACCGCATCATAGACGGTGGGACCGCAGGTGTACATACGAATCTCACCGGCAAGCAGGGGCTTGAGGGTTTCCATCCGGCGGCTGAGCGTGTTGTATAAACGGAGAGACATCTATTCAGCTTGGCCGGTGGCAAGGGCGTGTTTGATAATCTGATCAATCAATCCATTAAAATCAAGGTCTACCGCGGATGCTGCCATAGGCGTCAGACTGTGGGCGGTGAGGCCTGGGAGTGTGTTCAGTTCCAGGCAGAAAAATTCGCCGGCGGGATTGAGACGGAAATCAACTCGGCTGTAATGACGGCAGCCCAGCACTTCATACAGACGCAGGGCCGCGTCCTGGATGGCCAAGGTTGTAGGCTCGGGCAACTCCGCAGGAACAAAGTATTCACTCATGCCGTCGGTATATTTGCTCTCATAGTCATAGTAAGCATGTTTGGGCACAATTTCCACAATGGGCAATGGGCGGTGGTCCAGAATGGTGACCGTCAGTTCCCGGCCCGGGACATAGGCCTCCACCAACACCTGAGAGCCGAACACTCCAACCGTGCTCAGTGCCGCGTCCAGTTGAGTGGAGGTTTGGACAATGGATACCCCTACCGTACTGCCCTCATGGTTCGGCTTCACCACCAGCGGATAGGGATGCTCATCACAGAATGTTGTCAATTCGGGGAACAGCCCGATGCTCGCACCCGTCGGAGCGCCGGGCAGCATCAGGTTCACCCAGGGGGGCGTGGCAATCCCGGCGGCCACCATCCGATCCTTGGCCCCTTTTTTGTCCATGGCCAGGCGGGAAGCCTGTGAGCCTGAGCCGGTGAACGAGATTCGGGCCCCTTCCAAGGCGGCCTGCACGGTGCCATCCTCCCCATCCCCCCCGTGCAAAGCGATGAACACCAGGTCGTGGCCCCTCAGGGCCTGGATCGTGGCCGCAAGGTCCCCCTCGTAAATCACGGAACCAGCCCGGTAGCCTAAACTCTCCAGCGCTTCCAGCACGCGCTTGCCAGAATCCAGCGAAACTGCGCTCTCGGAATTCGTGCCGCCCATGAGCACGGTAATTCTCAGGGCGTCAGTTGGATTCACGGTATCAGACAACGTATGCCCGCAAGTCAGCAATACTGTCAAGGACCATCTCAGGTGGTTGGGGCAGATGGGCCCTGGTCAGGCGGCCCCGGCCAGTAAGCACCAGGGCAAAGGCCACTCCGGCGCTTTGGGCTGCGCCAAAGTCGGCGGGCGAATCCCCCACCATGAGAGTCGCCTCCGGTCCGGACCGATGATGGGCCATGGCCTGCCGAATCAATCCCGGCTGAGGTTTGCGGCATGGGCAGCCATCCCCGGGATGATGGGGGCAAACGTAGAAGATCGGGTCCACCCCCCACTCCCGGCAGAACCGCTGGTGGACGGCTTCGACATCCTTCAAGGACCAATACCCGCGAGCCACGCCACTCTGGTTGGTCACCACCGCCAGCTGATGACCCGCCTGGTGCAAGTCCCTGAGCAGGGAACCGGTGAAGGGGTAAGCCTTAAGGGCCATGAGCTCCCGGTGGTAGTCCCGGTTCTCATAAGTCAGGGTACCGTCACGATCAAACAGCAGCAGACGGTACGACTTCACTGGTGAGGACCTTGATCGGGCTCCAAGGTCATGCCTTTCACGTCGCGCAGGTGCAGATGGGACCGAAAATAGATCGAGGCGCCAATGATCGTGTAGGGGATAAAACCATAGGCGTGGAACACCACCGCCGCCGCTTGACCGGTGGCCAGGTCCAATCCGAAGATATTGACCAATACCAGGATCACCGCTGCGTGGTAGGTCCCCACAAACCCAGGCGCGGCCGGTACGCTTAGCACCAAGCTCGTAGCCACCAGAAGCAGATAGGACTGCCCCATGCTGAGGCCCAATCCCAGGGCCCGCTGAACAATATAAAGACTGACCAGGTAGAGGGTCCAGATCAGCATGGTGAGTATGAACAGGGGCAGATAATGCCGCCCATGCCGCAGGCTGGTAAAGCCCATTCGCAGGTTATCGGCCAGGGCTTTAAGCCTGCCACGCAAGAGAGGTATTGACCGGCGTCTGACAATCCAGTAGGTTATGGCGGTCACAATCAGGGAGATCAGAACACCCCACATCATGGGCGCTCGGAGTAGCTCCGGAATCGGTTCGAACAGGGGCAGGAGCGCCAAAAGGACGAGCATACTCATGATGTCCAAAAGTCGCTCGACAATCACCGTACCAAAAACCTGGCTCATCGGCACTCCCACCTGTCTGGACAAGTAATAGCTGCGCAACACCTCGCCCAGCCGGAAAGGGAGGACGTT
>JADFNF010000001.1 GCA_022563485.1 Fidelibacterota bacterium
TCTTTTCCCTTGAGGGCTTTTTACTTTTAATTAAGATATGTTCGAACGTACCTATTGCACTTGTTAGGTACTCAATGGATGCGGATGTCATTTCCTCCTTCGACAGCATTGACAACCTCTAGGATAAATTATTCATATGATATCATTTAGGGAAATTACATATGTAATTCTACCTATAAGCATCCTTCCTATGCGAGAAATCCAGGATAAACACCCGCCGCTCATTTTCGTCAATCGTATAGAATAATCGATAGTTTCCGATACGGTAACGATAAATGCCCTTCAGCTGCCCTTTGAGCCGCTTGATGTTCGGGCCATAGTGGGGATGCTCTGCCAGGATGGGGTAGATGGCCGTTTTGATCTTCTCGTAATAGCCCCTGAACGCAGGCGATTCGATGTGCTTGAGGAATGTTTGCGTCTCAGCCAATCGAAACTTACTCAACGGGGCGGGTGTGCCCCTGTTCCACGTCCTTTAGGGCGATCTGCAGACGGTGGATCAGGTCCTTGTCTTCCGCTATTTCGCGCATCTCCTCATCGGAGACGAAACTGCTGCTCTCCAGGTAGGACACCGTCGCATAGGTCATCAGGTTCGAGATGGTTCGCTTTTCTGCCTGGGCCGCAGACTTGATGGTCTGGTACACATCCTCGTCCAGGCGAATGGTGACGGTCTTGCTCATAAGGCTCTCCAATAATGTATTCTAATGTATTCGATTGTATTCTAAATGGCAACAAAAAAGCCCCCGCCGCAAGGGCAGGGGCTTTCCAGATTGTGCGGGTCGGGAATGGGCGGTTACATGCCCGGCACCTTCGCCGACTTCTTGTAGAGCCAGTACACCACGAGCCACCCGACGATGACGGCCAGGAACAGCCAGTAACGGCTGCCAGCCCCCACGGTGGTGGTGTGGAAGTTGATCATGGTCCAGACCAGGGGCACCGACAGGTAGGTGTTGTGCTTGGAGCGCATCCCGGCCATGGCTGCCAAGGCGGCGTCGGGGGCTTCGCCGCTCTTGATAGCGGGAATGATCTTCTGCTGGGCGGGCCAGATGCGGAACCAGACGTTGAAGGCCATGATGGTGCCGAACAAGGCGCCGGTGTGGATCACGTACCCGCGGTAGCCCCAACCGGCCCACCGCTCAAACAGGTAGATCACCAGCGAGATCAGAACCAAGCTGATAATTGTGGCGACGATGTCGTTCTTCTTCAGCACGGTCTTGTAAAGGATGTCGTAGATATAGACCCCCAGGAATACCACCGCCAGCATGACGAAACTGGCCAGACCCCAACCTGAACCCATCTCGAACAGGGCCCCGCCGTGGTAGAAGATGATGAAGAGCAGCAGCACCCCGGTGATCCAGGTCCAGGCCGCGCCCCAGCGGAACCAGTACAAGGTCCGTGGTAATAGTTCGGGAAATATCTTCTTTTTAACGTCGCCTTCCAACGTCGCCACAAAGGGTATATTGACAAAGTTGAACCAGTAAAGCAGCCCGATCCAGAGGATCCCAACCACAATGTGGATCCAGCGGAATAAGGCCTGAAGCAGCTCCATTACGTCCATGTTCGCTCCTCGTTAGCTTTTGTATGTGGAAATCAAACGGCTTGGTCGAAGCTAATATCTTCACGCACAACTTACCAAGCATAATGCATTGATGAAACGGCCATTCTCCCAGTCGAGGTTAGGCTGACTGCAGATCGCCCAGCAGGGACTCCCAGGTGTCGACGGCGATGGGCATTTCGTGCTGATAATCTCCCTGGGCGATACAAAACCGCGCCCCGGTAGCGGGGTCCTCCAACGCGTCCTGAACGGCCGGTGAGATGACGAACCGGATGTAGTGTACCGAACTGATTTTGTCCTCCTCGCTGCGGCCTGCTTCAAACTGGGCGTAGACTTTCTGGTTGCCTACCTGGAGCCAGAGGCTACGACCATCGGTGAGTCCCAAGAACTTGTGGAGCTTTTCCTTGATCTGCGCTGCGTCAGTGATCTCAATGAAGAGGGTGGCGCTGAGTTGGCCTTCATCCGGCAGCAGGGTGTTATACACGTCGATTTCCGCCTGGATAACATCGTCGTTGACCATCTGCTCGGCCCGCATCATTTCCTGGATTTGAAACACGACGGTTTGGCGGTCTTCGAACGTGAGTGAGATTTCAGGGCCCAGCTCGATTCGCCGGACTTGTTTGTGGGTCATGATATCCCGCCTGAATTCATCCCGGACCTTATCGTATTCGGCGATATCGATCAAATCATTGAGGGTAATTTTTTTCATTGCGGTAGTCTCGTTATTCCTTATTAATCTTAGTTCTGGTGGTCCAAACCGTAAGCGTGATGGATCAGCTCGATGGGATGCTGGCTGTTGATGCCGCCGCCGCTGGCCTGGTGGATCTGCATGCCTGCCAGGGTGCAGTCGGAGCACGTATGCTCAGCCGGTTTCCGGTTTAGGGCTTCCACCAGCTTGCCGGCAACTTTCATCGACTCTGCAAAGAACTCGGCTTTCATGCCCCAGCCGCCGTCCATGCCCGAGCATTTATCGATCATGTTGACGGTGGTGCCTGGGACCAGCCGCAGCAGGTCGCGGCTTTTGTAACCGCTCTTCTGGGCCTTAAGGTGGCATGAAAGGTGGTAGTTGATCTCGCCGAGCTCATGGACAAAGTCGTTCTTGAGTTTGCCTTCCTTGTGCAGCTGCATCAGGTATTGGGAGATATCCAGGGTGCTGGCGGCGACCTTGGCGACCTTTTCGGATAGCTGCGGGTCACCGTCGTTGAGATAGACGTAGTCCTGCCGCAGGGTCAGCGAGCAGGTGGGCGGACCGGTCACTACGATCTGGTAACCTCTATCCACCCATTGAGCCAGTTCCTCTACATTAGGCCGGGCCTGCTTTTTAAAGGCGTCAAAATCGCCTGGGGAGAGCTGGGGCGCTCCGCAGCACTGCTGGGGCGGGACCCGCACCTCCACGAGGTTATGCTCCAATATTTCCACGGCGGCCTGGCCTACACTGGGGGCGTTGGCATTGGTATAGCAGGTGGTGAAGATCACCACTTTGCCGGCGGGTTCGGCGGGTGGGGCCGAGGCTTTGCGATGCTTCCGGAACCACTTGGTGAAAGTCTGGCGGTGGAAGTCGGGCAGCTCCCGGTGACGGCTGATGCCCATGATCTTTTCCATGAGAAAACGAAACAGTCCCAGCCGATTGACCCAATTGGTCATAGGGGCCAGGAGGGTGCCGATGCGGCCTGAGAAGTCGGTGTGACTCAGGAATACGTCGCTGAGTTTTTTCCCCCGGTCCTTGGTGCGAACGGCCTGGGCCCTGAGCATGAGGCGGGGGAAATCGAGCTGAAATTCATGGCCCTTGTCGGGGGTGTAGGGGCAGACGGATTCGCACAGTTTGCACTGGTAACACAGGTCCACCACCCGCCAGGTCTCGGCATCGGTGAGGTCCTGGGGATCCCCGACAAATTCAGCCTCGATCGAAGCTTCACCTATTTGCTGTCCTTCGGGCAAGTTGAGGAACTCGGTCCGTACCTCCTCGCTACCCACCCGTCCTGCCTGCACTGCCGTATCTCGTTTGCGTTGACCCTGTTTATCAAGAGCGTTAAACAGGGCCGGAAAAGAGGGACACAGGTTGAAGCACAGGCGGCAGCCGGTGCAGATGTCGTAGACCCGATTCATTTCCTGATCCAGCGATGCGGGATCCCAATATTCGGGCCGCTGAATATCGTAAAAAGTGTGGGTGATGTCAGTGTGGTCCAGCATGGGGCTACCCCCTTGGGCTTGATCGATAATACAGCTAGTCGGTGCGCGAAGAAGGTTTGCCGCGGCGTGATTTGGATCCCACCGCGGCGATCACCTCCTGACGATTAAAGCGAATCCAGAGTGGACTGGAATTTACCGGCATGGGACTTCTCAGCCCGGGCCAGGGTCTCAAACCACTCGGCGACCTCGCTAAAGCCTTCCTCGCGGGCGGTCTTGGCAAAACCGGGATACATCTCGGTATACTCGTAGGTTTCACCGGCCACGGCGGCTTTCAGATTGATATCGGTTTCACCGATGGGCAGGCCGGTGGCCGGATCACCGACTTCCTTCAGGAACTCCAGATGACCAAAGGCGTGCCCCGTTTCGCCATCGGCGGTGTTCTTGAACACCCCGGCGGCATCCGGGTAGCCTTCAATGTCCGCCTGGCGAGCAAAGTAGAGGTAACGCCGGTTGGCCTGTGACTCGCCGGCAAAGGCGTCTTTCAGATTGCTTTCAGTCTTGCTGCCTTTCAAGCTCATAATATACTCCTTATTGACGTTATGATATTGATCCTACAGCGCGTCGATAGCGCTGAATATATCGTCCATAGTGGCAGTATTCTCCCCCGGCGAGTCCTCCACATTGATCCACCGGATAGCACCACTTTTGTCGACAATGAACTCAGCCCGGTCGCTGGTGCCGTTGCCCAGATCAACGCCGTAGTCCTTCGCCATCTTAAAGTCGATATCGCTCAGGACCGGGAAATCAATACCTCCCAATGATTCGCAAAATGCCTTATGGCTAAACGAACTGTCACGGTTGATAGCCACAACGGCCGTATCCCGGCTTCTAAAGCCATCCAGGTTTTTGTTATACATGGCCAGCTGGAGCGAACAGACAGATGAGAAGTCAGCGTAGTAGAAAACAACGAACACGTTTTGCTTGTCATGATAATCCGCCAACGCAACGGGCTTGTCGTTGGTGTCTTTACTTGAGAATGCGGGGGCCTGGTCACCGATATTTAAGGCCATGTTTTATTGCTCCGTTTCTTTTGTTTGGCATTGGTGGCATTCGCCCCGGATTTCCAAGGCGTAGCCGGTAACTTTGAATCCGTAATCCTGAGGAATATTCTTGGTTATGTCTTCGAGTCGCAGGTGAACATCAAATATCTGTTGGCAGCGGATACAGCGAAAATGGTCGTGCTGGTCCATCTTGCCGTCGTACCGAACGTGACCATTGTCGAAGATCCGTTGAATGATCCCCCCATCGGCCAGCTGGTTGAGATTCCGGTAGACTGTGCCGAGGCTGATGCTGGGAATCTCTCTTTTGACCTGGTCGAAAATCCACTCCGCTGTGGGGTGACTCTCCGTACGCTGGAGGACGTTCAAAACGATATCTCTTTGCCTGCTGAATCTCATATTAACTAGGAATAATTCCTAGTTAGTTTACGGCAACAATTTGCCGGGAGCAACCGTTTTACGAGTTTTTATAAGGGCAATTAGCTGCAAAAAGATCGAGGCGGTTCCTTCTATGGAGGTCATGCGTCGGAGAGCATCCGGATCGGTTGATCCTGGCGAAGGTTGGTCGATCCGGGACTATTTTTGCGGGAGGAACCGCCAGGAGAGGCTGTAGTGCGCAAGGCGACTGCCCGGAAGATAGCTGATCCCGAACACCCCCGGCGGCGCGTTTTGGATCGTAACACCTGTAAAGTTATAGATCTGGAATCGAAGTTCAAAGTTGGCCACTTTTATGCCGCCTTCCACCGTGGCCCATAGAGTGGAGGCAACTGTTTCCGTACGCAAAGGGAAGAGGGGACTGGTATCGGCGAACCGTGAATCGTACCACCGGAAAAACTCATTGTAGATAAAAGACGTCGAGACTGTTAGAAACGGGCGGGCGCGGGCCCGGCGCAGGGGCAGGGTAAAGCTCAGGCCGGCAAAGGCGTTGATGCGGGTGGGAAAGATAAGTGAATCAGGGGAGCTGACCGCCGTGACGGTACCCTCTAGCCCCAGGACGTCTTCCCATAGCACCCAGTCCAGGGCCAGGCCCCCGGTGGTGGCGGAGCGTTGGTCCCCCGTTTTGAGGTAGGCCAGCTGGGTCACCGCGTAGCCCCAGGCACCGTCCCAGCGGTAGGCCAGGGTGCTGCGCCGCAGGAAGATGGGGCCGGGCAGCCAGGCGGTGGAATCCAGGGTGACCCGTCGATTACGGTGGGGATAGTCAAGGAAACTGGTGGCTTCGGTCGTAAAGGAGAGAGTGCCGGGGGACAGCCCCAGGGCCAGGCGGCCCTCGGACTTGAGTTGTCCATCAATGGATGCGAGACCGCCGTAAGCTGCCCACCTCCCAACCGTCCAGTGAACGCCCAGGCGGCCGTGGACCAGACTGCGAGGTTGATCACCCAGGGCCTCATCGACAATCCAGCGCTGCTTGGTTCGCCAGTGCGCCGCGAGCCGCCAACGGGGAGTCAGGTAGTAGGCTACATTGCCCATGACCCACAGACTCAGGCTGCGGCGGCTCAAATGGTTGGTCCCGAGCCCATCGGTGGTGGTGGCCAGGTCACTCACCATGGTCGCTCCCCGGAGCTGTCCCGCCCAACGGGTGGAGGCAATGGCTAACTGGGCGCCGTGGGCCCAGGTCTGGTTGAGTCGCCTGTCCGCTGTCAGGGCCTGTAAGGAATCCAGGAAGGGCAGTCCCACCTGTTCGCGTTGATGCAGCAAGGTGTAGCTGAAGGTTGCATGGGATGCCAGGCGGCGTTGATAATCGAGGAGGTAATTTTGGAGCACGTTGCGGGTTGGTTGGGTTAGTTCTGGGCCGGCCAACCCGTACCGGCCCGGGTGGTTGCGGCCCTGCCCGGCGAGCATCAGGTTGCGGGCCGTGTCAAGTCGCGCCACGGCCCCGATCTGCACATCCCGATACCGGTAGTCTCCCTGATCCCAAAAAAAGTAGGTCTGGTTGGCCCGGGTGAAGTCCTGGAGGGGTACGATGCGAAACGATAGGTCATCAGGGTCCGCGCCCGCCAAAGGACTCTGGGTATCTGTTACCGATGGTCCAAGGACGTCATCGGCTACCGTGGCTGACGGGATCACGGCGGACAGGATTGGCTGCCCTAGACTGCCATCGAGGAAGACGGCGCCCAACTGGATGTCAGTTGGCACGAAAGGGTTGGCGGCGGTGGCGGCCAGATCCGAATGGCCCCATTCATCCCAGGGTAGGTGCAGGCGGAACGGTTTGGATTGATCCTGCAGGGATGGCGCCAGGCGGGCAAGCCAGGAAATGGCCGGGGCGCCGAGGATATCGGCGGCCTGACTGCTGTCCGCTTCCTGGGCCGCCAAGGGGGTGAACAGCACACCGATGCCCACAGGTAGCATCAACCGCAGGAACTGTTTCAAGACGGTAGTAAGCAAGGCACCGCGAGGCAGGACTGCTTCATTGAACGCTGTGGGACGTGGCGGCGCACCTGACCGATCCTGAGCATGCTGGCGCGCGCCCGGCCGGAAGCCTAGCATGCGCGCCGGGTACTGGCCACCAATGAGATTGTAGCGCTCTTCACTGGCGATAGTTCTTCCAAAGGGAGGTGCGAAAATGATTTCTGGTGTTGGTGAACGGCTGATCACTGTCATCGCTGTTGAGCTCCCGAAACATCAGGTCCAATCTCCCATCCAGAGTATCGATGAAGTGTGTCAGCAGGGCTTCGGGAAATTTTGGTGGCCGGGGGGAGCCGTCCTTTGGGGAACCGTGATGGGCGAGTAGGATATGTTCTAACCGGGTCGTGAGCTCGGTTGGAAAATCGCCGATCTCATGGATGGCCTCGAGCAGAATGTCCCGGCTTAGAACCACGTGGCCCATGAGTTGGCCCGCCTCGGTGTAGCCTCCCTGCAGCTCGGTAGAAATACCGCGGAACTTGCCAATATCATGGAGCAGTACACCCGCCACTAGAAGATCCTTGTCGATACGGGGGTAATGCTCAGCCAACCTTACCGCCAGGCCTCCGGTGGACACCAGGTGCAGAAGGAAGCCACCTCGTTCCGGATGGTGGTGGGACACCGATCCCGGAAGGACCAGCACACTTTCTTTGTGGGTTTTGAAGATGTGCCGCAACAGTCGTTTCAACGGCTTGTTCTTTACACCGCTGATGAGCACCCTGAGGGTATCCCACAGCTCGCGGGGGTCTTCTTCGATGCTGGGAATCAGCAGCTCTTCCCGAAAACCGTACCGGCTGTAGCGCTCCTTGGTGGCCTTGGCCACGTGCGTGCAGTTCAGTTGCAGGATGTCGTGATACTTTTCCACGACCCCCTTGACGGCGATGGCGTCCCCCGATTCAAACTGGTTATGGAAGTGGTCCACATTGTCCCAGACCTTGCCATGAATGCGGCCGGTGGCGTCCTGAAGGACCAGGTCCAGATAATAGTCGCCCGCCTTGGTGGTCCGCAGGTGCTTCTCCAGGCAGAGGACAAAACCTTGAACCGCGCTGTTCTCCTGATAGTCTTTAATCGGCGTTAACTTCACAGGAGAGAAATTTGAGACTGGAACTAGGTTGAAACAAGCTTCATCCCTAGGTTTGTCCCGATTGAGTCCGATCGGCCATCCCTTGATGGACGCTACGATAAGCTGTGTCTTCCTTGTTAATATGGTCTCGTCGTGAAATGTCTTGGACAGCCCCGTCTGACAAAATAATTTAACCGCTTATATGAACCTGCCAAGCCATAGGACAGTTTTCAAAGGTGAGTGAGTCACGTATCCGCTCGGCTATGGTCGTGAACACCTCAGTGGCGAATGTCTATGCGGAGCCATCCTTTGCCTCCGAAATCGTGACCCAGGCCATCCTCGGAGAAACCCCGGCAGTCCTGGACCAGAGGGGGAAGTGGTTTCAGCTGGAGCAGTGGGACGGCTACCGGGGCTGGGTCTATCATTTTTCTCTGGCCAAAAATCCCCAATTCCTGGTCAAGGGAGAATGGATATTGGTCAATGTTCCGACAGCCCCGATCCGGGAAGAGCCCAACGACACGGCCCCACCCTTTCGGGACGCGGTCTTCGGCGTGAGATTGCCCCTGTTGGGCCGTCAGGAACCCTGGGTCCAGGTGGCGCTCCCAGATGGCCTGTCAGGTTGGTTGCAGAACGAACCGTTGGCCCTGACCGGTACCCGGCGCGACCAGGTGGTGCAGATCGCCAGGCGGTTCCTCGGGGTGCCTTATATGTGGGGTGGGAAGACCCCCAAAGGGTTTGACTGTTCAGGGTTCGTGCAGACCTGCTTCAAGGCAGTGGGGGTCCATTTACCCAGGGACAGTTACCAGCAGAACGAGTTTGGGGACCTGCCGGCCGTGATGATCAATGACGCGCAGCCAGGGGACCTGTTGTTCTTCGGTGATCAGGGTCAGCGGATCGCCCATGTGGCCATCTCCCTCGGGAGTGGGGAGATCATCCATGCAGCGGGCTGGGTGAGGACCGACAGCCTGGAGGCAGCCAACACCCGCTATAACCAGCCTCTGCGGGGCAGTTTCACAATCGGCAGAGATGTAACCGGGCTGATCAATGCATGAGCGGGGAATGAAACTGATCCATGACCGTGGCAACGGGCGCACCCATAAGCGCGGCAATGGGCAAAGCAACGGCGCGGGCATCTTGAACCGTTACGTGCTGGTGCTTAACCAGAGTTATGAACCGGTCATGGTCACCAGTGCTAAACGGGCGGTGATTCTTATGCTTCTCGACAAAGCCGAGGAGGTAGTGCATTATGAAGAGGTCATTCATTCGGTCAGTTGGCAGATGCCCTTGCCCAGTGTGGTGCGCCTGGCCCGGTACGTCAGGACTCCCAATAAGGATGTGGTCTTGACGCGTAAAAATATTTTAAAACGGGACAACCACCGCTGCCAATACTGTGGACGCAGCTCCGTGCCGCTGACCCTTGATCATGTAATTCCCAGGCATCGGGGTGGACCGGACGCATGGGACAACCTGGTGGCGGCCTGCCACCCCTGCAACGTTCGCAAAGGTAACCAGACCCCTCACGAGGCCGGTATGCCCCTGCTGCTGCACCCGCATAAACCTTCGCGGATCACCTATTTTCAAAAGTTCGTGCGCAAGCATCAGGATGCCTGGCGTCCCTACCTGTTCATGGAGCCGAAAGCTTGAAGCGCATTTTAAGCGGCATGCGTCCCACGGGAAAGCTCCATCTGGGGCACTATGTGGGGGCCTTGGAAAACTGGGTGGCCCTCCAGAAAGACTACGAGAATTTTCATTTGATTGCCGACTACCATGTGCTCACCACCCAGCTGGATACTACGGACATCGCGCAAAACACCCTCGAGATGGTTAAGGACTGGCTGGCGGCGGGGATTGATCCTGAGCTGAGCCCCATTTTTCGCCAGAGCCGGATCAAGGAACATGCAGAACTTTTCCTTCTTCTGAGCATGCTCATCACCAAGGCCCGGTTGGAACGCAACCCCACTCTGAAGGAACAGGTCCGCGACCTGAATTTGGACAATATCGCGTATGGGTATCTGGGGTATCCGGTACTCCAGTCCGCAGACATCTTGCTTTACAAAGGGGAACTGGTGCCGGTGGGGAAGGACCAGGCGCCCCACGTGGAGATTGCCCGGGAACTTGCCCGTCGATTCAATAAGACCTACGGCAAGGTATTTCCCGAACCCCGGCCCAAGCTGACCAAGTTTTCTCGTTTACCGGGGTTGGATGGTAAATCAAAAATGAGCAAGTCGTTGGGCAACGCCATTCTGCTCTCCGATGAACCGGATGCCATCCAGGCTAAACTCCACGGGGCCTATACCGATCCTCTTAAAGTGCGTAAGCACGATCCCGGGCGACCCGAGATTTGCCTGGTGTACACCCACCACACCCGTTTCAATGCCGCCCAATCGCCGGAGATCAAGGCCGGATGCGAGAGCGGCAGTCTGGGTTGCGTGGATTGCAAGCGGATGTGCGGGGAGGCCATTGCCAAGCATCTGGAGCCGTTCCGTGAACGGCGACGCTACTATGATGAGCGCCCCGATGAGCTGCAGACTGTCCTCCATGATGGAGAAGCCCGGGCCAAGATCGTGGCCCAGGACACGATGGTGCAGGTGCGGGCGGCCATGGGGTTGGGCTGATGGCCTATCGCGTTCACCTGGAAAACTTCGAGGGTCCCCTGGACCTGTTACTCTACTTTATTCAGCGAGACCAGATTGACATCTACGATATTCCCATCGCTCATATTACGGCGGAGTATCTCAGTTACCTGGATCTGATGGAGTCGCTGAATCTGTCCGTGGCCGGGGAATTTATTCTACTGGCAGCCACCCTCATGCATATCAAGGCCAGAATGCTTCTGCCCCGGGCCGAACCGTTAGAGGATGAGCCCATTGCTGACCCCCGGCAGGAGCTGGTGCAGCAGCTCCTCGAGTACCAGCGTATCAAGCAGGCTTCGGAAGATCTGTCCCGGTTGGCCGAACGTCGCAGGTCTCATTTTCCCGTTGGGCGGACCATCGATGTGGAAGCGGACAGCATGGGTCCCGGTGATTACCTCAAGGATGTTTCATTGTTTCAGCTGGTGGCCGTTTTCAAGGAGGTGATGGATCGCATGCCGAGCACCGAGCCCCTTCAAATCAGTGCCGAACCGATCAAACTCGATGACCGTATCCGTATCATCCACCAGGCTTTTGGCGTTGCAAGCAGGATCACCTTCCTGAAGATCCTCCAGGGCGCCGGACATATCCAGGAAGTGGTCGTGACCTTCCTGGCGATCCTGGAGATGATGCGCCGGGGCGTCATCGTGGTGCACCAGTCCTCAGCCTTCGCCGAGATTTACCTGCGGAAAACCGAGCCTGAGGGATGACAAGTCCCGCCCTTGAAGAGGAGATCCTGCAGGTTACCGAGGTGCTGCTTACCGCTTCACCCGAACCCCTGACCCAGGGGCGATTCAATCAGAGCCTGAAACGGGACGACGTTAGTCTCGACGAGGTGGTGGCGGCCTTAACGCGCCGGTTTGAGGACCAGCAGCGTCCCGTGGAAATTGTGGCCGTGGCCGGGGGCTATCAGCTGGTTACGCGCGCCGAATATGAGCCCTATCTGATACGTCTGTTCCACAGGACTGGAAGGTTGGGTCTCACCCGAGCTGCCTTGGAAACCATGGCCGTGGTGGCCTATCGCCAGCCGGTGACGCGGTCTGGAATCGAACAGGTTCGCGGGGTGAATAGTGACGGTGTACTTCGGAGCCTCCTGGAGAAGGAGCTGGTCACCATCAAGGGCCGTGATGAAGGGGTGGGACGTCCCCTGCTCTACGGCACCACCCAGGGATTCCTTCAGGCCTTCGGTCTCCGTACCCTCGGCGACATGCCCAAGCTTAAGGAAATCAGCGAGATTATGGGTGAGGAGGAGGCCCCAACGCCGGTGAGTCATGCGGCTGAATAAATACTTGGCCCAGTCCGGTGTGGCTTCCCGTCGGAAGGCTGATGACCTCATCGCCGCCGGGAAGGTGCGGGTAAACGGCCAGCAGGTGACCACCCTGGGGGTAGACGTTACCGCGGATGATCGAGTGGAGATTAACGGCAAACCCGTTGGGACCGTTGAGGACATGGTCATCTATCTGATCCACAAACCGTCGGGCGTGATCAGCGCCGCAGGCGATCCCCGGGGACGGAAGACGGTGATTGATTTGATTCGGGACTCCCGGCGCCTCTTCCCTGTGGGGCGACTGGATCGGGACACCACCGGCGCTCTACTGATCACAAACGATGGTGAACTCACAAACCGGCTCACTCACCCGCGATTCGGTGTGCAAAAACGCTATGTGGCCGATGTGCTGGGGCGACTGTCCCCCGAAGCCCTGGCCCGCCTGGACACCGGTATGACCCTCTCGGAGGGCATGCGGGTGCGAGCCAAGCTGCGTCAAGTGGCACGGCGCGGCCGGCACACCTTGTATGAGATTATCCTGACCGAGGGACAAAACCGGGAGGTGAAGCGGATATTTAAACATTTTGGTCTGACCCTGTTGCGGCTCCACCGGTCCCATTTTGCAGGTCTCTCAGCCGATAGTATGGCGTTGGGTCACTACCGCAGACTCCGTCCAAAAGAAATTAAAGCGCTGACCGGTTTGGCTGCCAAGTAGGTGGATCGCCAAACCGATTTAAAACAGATGGATGTTCATGCATGTTGGCCTTAAATTTCCCTGCTTTTTGAGGAAGCTATCCTCGTTATGATTGTTATAGCCATTGATGGCCCTGCCGCATCAGGCAAGAGCACCACTGCCCGGTTGGTAGCCCAAGAAATGGGTTTTTTGCACTTGGATACCGGAGCCATGTACCGGGCCGTCACCTTGGCCTGTATGCAGGCCGGGCTACCGCCGGAAGAATCCGCCCGGCTGGCTAAGTTGTTGGCCACCCTGGAGATCCAGTTTCAACCTGAGGCCGAAGGAGGCCAGAGTGTACGCCTGAATGGATCTCTTGTCACTGAGGATATCCGCCGTCCGGACGTGACCCGACAGGTTAGTGCCTATAGTGCACTGCCCGGCGTGCGGGAAAGTATGGTGAAGTTGCAGCGACAGATCGGCCAGGAACATGATGTTGTGTGTGAAGGCCGGGATATCGGCACACAGGTTTTTCCTGACGCCCAATTCAAGTTTTATCTGGTAGCTGATCTCAAGGTGCGAGCTCAACGACGATTCGAGGAACAACTCCGTAAAGGTTTGAAGCCCTCGATTGAGACGATTATAGCCGAGCTCGAAAAACGGGATCGGGAGGACACCCTCCGTGAGCACTCACCGCTCAAGCAGGCCGATGATGCGATGGCGGTAGATACAACAACATTAACCATTCCGGCCCAGGTCGAGTTTGTCCTCAGCAAGATTCAGGCAGGCCGGAAAAAAGTAGACCAGACACATAGAACCAAGGAGACCTGGACATCACAATGAGTGATATTGAAATCCCTAACCCTAAACCCGATACCGAGCAGGAAATAGAGCCTGTGAGCACCGACGCCGAACCCGTAACCGAGTCGGATGACGCACCAGAAACCGTTGAAGATGAAGCGTCGACCGATACAGCGGACGACAGTGTGGCTGAGAGGGACTATCTCGCGCCATCAATTCTGGATTCGATCACGATCGTGACGGCCGAGCAACTCAAATCCATGGAAGATTCCGAGGTTTATAAAGAGCAGGATACGATCCTGGCGGACCTGGTGAATTCATCTGTGGGCGATATCCGGGAAGACAAGGTCATTACGGGCCGGGTCATTGGGACCAACGACCGGGAAGTCCTAGTGGATATTGGCTTTAAGTCCGAGGGTATTGTTCCCAAGGAAGAGTTTGGAAATGAAGAGATTCCCCAGATTGGGGATGAAATCATTGTCTATTTGGTGAAATTGGAAGACAACAATGGGCAGACGGTGCTCTCCAAGGAGAAAGCCGATTTTATGCGGCATTGGACCGAGATTCGCGAGAAGGCGGAGTCGGGTGAGACCATTCTGGGCCGGATTTCCAGGAGGATCAAGGGAGGTATGATCGTGGATCTGGGTGGTGTACCGGCCTTCCTCCCTGGATCGCAAATCGATATCCGCCCTGTACAGGATTTTGATGATTACATCGGCCAGGAGTTGGAATTCAAAATCGTGAAACTCAATGAGTCGCGAAAAAATATCGTTCTCTCCCGGAAAGAGCTCCTCGAAGCCGATATGATGGAGAAACGCAGGACCCTTATTGCCGATCTCGAGACGGGGCAGATCCTTGAGGGCCGGGTGAAAAATATCACCGATTTTGGTGTTTTCGTCGATTTGGGAGGCCTTGATGGCTTGCTTCATATTACCGATTTGAGCTGGGGCCGGGTCAGTCATCCATCGGAGATTGTGAACCTGGACGATCCCATTACGGTGAAGGTCATCGATTTCGATCCGGAAAAGCAAAGGGTATCGCTTGGTCTAAAGCAGCTTCAACCACATCCGTGGGACAGCGTGGATGTCAATTATCCCGTTGGTTCGGTGGTGAACGGCAAAGTGGTGAGCATGACCAACTACGGTGCCTTCGTTGAAATTGAGAAAGGTGTGGAGGGTCTGGTTCACGTGTCTGAAATGTCTTGGACGCGGCACATCCGCCATCCATCGGAGATGTTCACGCTGGGAGAGAGTATTGAGGCGAAAATCCTGCATGTTGATACGGCCGACCGGAAGATCTCCCTGGGCGTCAAACAGTTGCAACCCGACCCGTGGGACCAGATCGAAGCGAAATACGTAGTGGGTACCATACAGAAAGGCCTGGTAAGAAACCTGACCCAATTTGGCGCCTTCGTGGAACTGGAAGAAGGTATTGATGGTCTAATCCACATCTCCGATCTGTCGTGGACGGTCAATGTACGCCACCCCAAGGAGATATTGAGCAAGGGCGATGAAGTGGAGGTTCGAGTCCTGGATGTGTCCCGTGAGAAGCGGCGCATTGCCCTGGGACTCAGACAGGTGACCGAGGATCCCTGGGATGAGATCGAGACGTATTTCACTTCGGGAAAGCAGGTCCAGGGTGAGGTGTACCGCATCCTTGATAAGGGGGTTATCCTCAAGATGGAAATGGGCATCGAAGGGATTATCCCTCTGAGAGACTTATCTAAGCATGACCGGCACAATGCCACCGCCAACCTTCAACCCGGTCTTGTTCTGGAAGTCACGGTACAGGAACTGAGCGCTGCCGATAAGAAGGTCGTGCTCATGGCGGATGTGCTTTCACAGTTATCCTTTGCTGAAGCGGAGGCGCCCACCGGGAAAGCAAAGGTTGATGAGACCAAGTCCGATCAGAATACCAAGGTCGCGAGCAAAAAGGAGAAGACCGAAAAGACGGTAGAAGAGGCGACAAGCGAGCCGGAGGCAGCCACGGAAGGGACGACTGAAGAGACCACGGCCAAGAAGATAACAGCCAAGGGCAAAGCGACTGCCAAGAAAACGGCCGCAAAGGCCTCCAAAGATGAAGCGCCACCCGAGGTCACCGAAGAAGGGGTCACAATAGCTGCTCAAGGGAGTGACATTGAAGCGGCAGCTGAAGAACAACAAGCAGACGATGCAGCTGAAGCGGAAGGCTCTCAAGAGCAAAGGGCTCCGAAGTCCTCTAAGGAGTAGGCCATTCCTGTGATGATGCAGCTCCTCCCGAATAAGGAGGTCGTGGTCGATGGTGCCACCGCTCCCTGAACAGAGGCCCTTTTACGCTGATTTACTATATAAGCTAGGCGCTGTGGGGCTGGCGGTAATACTGTGGTTTTTCTCCATCAGCAACAGTCAGTTCGAGGCTGACGCTGAATTCCGGATAGAAATCAGGAACATCAGGGAAGGCAAAACCCTCAGCGAAGAGACCCCCCGAACTGCCGTTCTCCGTTTCAGGGGAACCGGCCGATCCCTGGCTAAATTCTTCTTGTGGCGCCCCTTTTCCGACACAAAGCTGGTGCTGGACCTGGAACGGGTGCAACAACGGCATGTGTTCTACCTGGACGAGTACCTCCGGCGCAACCCCCAGCGCATTTCCATACCGATTGTAGGTATTCAGGAGAATCTCAGCTTTGTCGAAGTTGTCCGACCGGACAGCATCCTGATTGAGCTCGGTGATTATGAAGAGATCCTGGTCCCGGTACGGCCACAGGTCACCCTCGATCTGGCCCCCGGTTATACCCAGGTGGGCAATTGGGTGGTCACACCGTCCATGGTACTCGTGAAGGGGGTAGCTGAAGCGGTGGCTCAGGTATCGGTGATCCTTTCCATGCGCCAGACCTATCGGGACGTGGCGGCACCCCTGGAAATACACGTGGGACTTTTGCACCCGGACCCCAGACAGGTACTGGTTGTTGAGCCGGTGAATGTTAAGATCGAGGTGGATATCCAAATGATCGGCGAACGGCGCCTCGAGGAGGTGCCGGTGAGAGTCATCAACATCCCTGAAAATATGAACGTCTTCGTCAGCCCTTCAACCGTGGCCCTGACCGTGATTGGGGGTGTGGACTTTCTGGCGGACAACGGAATGAGCGTCGTAGAGGTCCTGGTCGATTACCGTACCCAATGGTCACCCACCAACCTGTTCATCGAACCCCAGGTTCAGTTGGATCCCAGCGTCATTGAATATCGAGACCTGGTGCCCAAACAGTTGGAGCTGATCACGATCCGCCAGTCGCTGTGATCGTATTGGGCATCGAAAGCAGTTGCGATGACACCGCGGCCGCCGTGGTAGCCGAGGGTGTTCTGCGCTCGAACATTGTGGCCACCCAACTTGACCATGTTCTGTATGGCGGCGTGGTGCCCGAAGTGGCCTCCCGGATTCATGAACAATATATCGTACCGGTGGTAGCGCAGGCCCTGGCATCCGCGGCCATCACGATCAGGGAGTTATCGGGTATCGCGGTCACCTATGGTCCGGGGCTGGCCGGGGCCTTGGTGGTGGGGCTCAACTTCGCCAAGGGGCTGGCCCAAGCCCTCCATATTCCATTCATTGGCGTGGACCATATGGAAGGCCATCTCTGGGCAAATTTCCTGAAGAACCCAGCCGCGAACGATGGCTCGCCTTTTATCTGTCTGCTGGTGAGCGGCGGACATACCCACCTCTGGCGCGTGGAGGGAGTGGGGCAGTACACCCTGTTGGGCCGTTCCCTGGATGATGCAGCCGGGGAAGCCTTTGACAAGGGGGCCCGGCTGTTGGGTCTGGCCTATCCCGGAGGTCCGGCCATCGAGACTGCCGCCCGCGAGGGGAACCCTCAATACGTCGATTTCCCCCGCCCCATGAGGGGTACCGAGGGATGTGATTTCTCTTTCAGCGGTCTGAAAACGGCCCTCTACTACTACCTCAAACGGCAGAGTTCCACCGATATTGGGAACAATTTGCGTCATATTGCGGCATCGTACCAGCTGGCAGTGGTGGACTGCCTCATGGATCGGCTTCAACGGGCGGTGCAACTGACGGGACTTAGCCGAGTCTTCGTGGCGGGGGGCGTGGCGGCCAACGCTCTTCTGCGCCACCGGTTGGACCGCTGGGCCGGGTCGCAGAAGCTCACCCTATCCTATCCTCCCCTGGAATTCTGCACCGATAACGCCGCCATGATTGCCCTGGCCGGCTCGGCGCATTTAGCTGCCGGGGATCGTTCTTCCCTTGATCTGGAGATTAGCCCCAATCTGAGCCTGGCCGATCGTGCCAGCCGGGGACATGTTCGGGATTGACATCCAATCGGCCTTACCCTGGGGCTGGGGGTTAGGGGCCTTCGTGGCGGCCATTGCCTCACTGGGGCTCTATGGCTTGTGGATCAGAGCCCTACCGAGGGTATACCGTGGATGGATACTCACCTTGCGAGCCCTGTTTCTGATGGTGGTTTTGCTGTTGCTCCTGGATCCCCGGATCAAGTGGTCTCGCGATATCATCGTACCTCCCCGTATCGGTATCTTTCTGGACAACTCCCTGAGCATGGCCAACCATCCCACGGCCTCAGCCACCACGGTTTATTCCCAGGTTGCCAATCTCGTCGAGTGGGTTAATGATCATAATTATGAGCCGGTGATTATGACCTTCGGTGAAAAGCTGATCAATCGGACGGCCCTTGATTTCGACTATCAACCTGATGAGCGCTTGACCGATTTTAATCTTCTGGAAGAACCGTGGCAAACGGGCGGTCTCCAAGCTGGTTTCATGTTTTCCGATGGGGTGGCCACATCGGGGATGGATCCCAGCGCCATCAGTGTACCCCCCGAAGTGCCCATCTATACCATCGGTATTGGAGACACGGCCAGTGGTGTAGACCTGAGCATCATTGATCTGCGCTATCCCCTTTCCCTGTTGGCGCAGGAACAGGGCAACATCCAGGTCACTATCCGGGCCAGAAACGCCTCCGGTGAGCGGGGCCGGCTGTACATCTTTCATGAAGACGAACTCATTCATTCGCAGCCGGTGAGTTTCACTTCTCCGGAGCACGTCCAGCAATTGGAAGTCACGATCGTGGGACGGCTGGATGCCCCTCATTTTCGGGTGGAGTTCAGTGTGTTGCCCGATGAGGCCAATATTGATAACAACCGGCGGGAATTCCAGATTGATGTCCTGCCCGGTCGCCGGCAAATCACCCTTATTACCGGCGCGCTTTCCCCCAATACGTCCCTGATTGGACGGCGATTAAAGCAGACCGAACACGCACAAGTCGATCACTTGCTCTTTCTGCGGGGTAGATGGCAAGGGGACGCATCGAATTTCTGGGCTACTTCCCAGGACTTGGTTGTATTGGATAACTATCCCACAACCGCTCTGCCGGAAGGGGAGTTGGATCGCCTGATGACCAAACTGCGTCGCGATAAAACCCAGGTCTTGGTGATTGAGGGTCCCAATAACCTCAACCGCGAATTTGTCCGGATGATGAGAACCCTGGGGTTGGCGGTAGAAGTGACCGGGGATACGCTGGGCAGTCTTCAGCGAATCCGGCCTGTGGCGCAGGCAGCGCTGCCGGGCCTGCCCACCGGTCTGGTATCCGGTCTCATCGCTGCCGATTTCCCCCCAATATCTGTGGTCCATACCCTCGATCCGCTGGCCAATTCCAGCGCCACGGCGGTCCTGGTTGGCGAGGGTGATCGGCTGGTGCTCGGCTATAGTGCAGTGGGCGGCCTTAAGCGGGCCGTGATGCTGTTGCCGGCCTTGGCCTCGGTCAGTTTGAAGCTCAATCGCACCGGATGGGGCGACTTTCTGGTCGAAATCATGGACGCTCTGGTAGAGTGGGAACTTGAACCGCAGGGGTTTACACCCTATGTCATTCAATCAGATCGTCGCGCATATCATTTGGGAGAAAAAGTTCGGATCCGGGGCCTGATGCGGGACCGTACCGGGACTAAAATGCTCCAACCCACCCTGACCTTGGAGGTGCGGGGGCCAGAGAATACAGCCACCGTAACTCTCACTTATAACTTTGATTCCGGCGAGTACGAGGGAGACTACTGGCCCAGTGAAGCGGGTGCGCACTATTATACGGTCTATGATCGCGAAGGAGCTTACGATCAGCCAACCCGTAATGGATTTCAAGTGCAGGCCGGCCGGGTGGAGTTGGAATCCCTGGCGCAGAATCGCTACGGTTTACAGCGGTTGGCGCAGTCTACCGGCGGAAGATATGTGGATCTGGCCGGAGTAGATCAGCTGGTATCGGATATGGCCTACGTCGCCAAGACCGTGACCCGTGACTATCACTTTTCCCTGTGGCAGATTCGTTATCTGTGGGTTGGGCTACTTCTGCTCCTCGGGTTAGAGTGGGGCATTCGTCGTATCGCAGGTCTCATCTAGGGTCGTTATGATTGACATCCGCCTTGTGTGCGCATAACTTTGCTTCGCATTTAAAATACGATAAAGGGGACGGATATACAATTTCGCTAAGGGTAGTTGATCTTTAATTAGTTTTTCGATGGGATCAAGCTTGCCCTTATACGAGGTTGTGGGAACCGAATGTAGCGGCATTCGGTTTTTTTTATGCCGGGATGGCGTATTTCCAGGTGATCACTCGAAAGTGATCGACGAAGAGGACTCGTGGGTGGCCGGTTGTTGTTTGTCTCATCAAACGGGTGGTGAAATGATGTGGGGATGGGAAGGTGATCTCAAAATTATATTGATGAAGGAAGTGGATTGATGTTACCCCGTTTGGCGCAGGCAGGGCTTGGTGTCCTTCTGTTGGTGAGCATGGCAGCTCCTCAGGCTCGTACGGCAGAGAGCAGGTTGAATTTGGCCAGAACGAGGCCTATTCCGACTGTACCCCCTTATCGAATCCAGGTGGGGGGTACGGCTCTTGAGGGGCCCATAGACCCGGCCACTTATATCGTCGGTCCTGGCGATGTGTTCCTGATCTCCATCGTGGGCCTCGAACCGTACCTGATCCAGGTCACCGTCACGCCCACCGGGTCATTGGTGCTCCCTCAAATCGGCTCCCTGCATATATCATCGCTCACCGCAGCGGAGGTCAGTCGCAAAACGATAGCACTCATCAAGTCCGTCCGTCCGACTTACGACGCCGACTGTACTCTCTATGGCATCAGGGAAGTGCGGATAAGTCTTACCGGCGCAGTGACGAAACCGGCCTTTTACCGGGTCACACCCCTATCCCGGTTATCTGATTTGCTCAGCCTGGCGGGAGGCTGGAAAGCCAACGGCGCTCTCCATCGCATCGAGATTACCAGCGGTGATGGTCATTCCCGGACGGTGGACCTCACCCGCTATTTCTACGAAGGTGATTTTTCCCAGAATCCCCACCTCAAGGCCGGTGACCGGGTGGTCGTCCCCTTCAGTGACATACAGCATGAGATGGTGTCGGTGAGGGGCCTTGCTACGGTCCCGGCTTACTATGCCATTCGGCCAGGGGAATCCCTCGCCACTTTCATAGGGCGGTGGTACGACGCCCGCAGCAAGGCCGATATATCGGGGGTGGAGTTGCATCACACCGATGCGAATGGGCAAACGGTAGTACAGGATGTGAGTGCCCAGGATTTCCCGGTTATGGAGCTCCAGCCGGGCGATATCGTCTATATCAATGCCATTGCGGGAGTGGATGTGCTGGGCGAGGTCAGGAAACCGGGCAGGTACGAATACCAACCGGGGTTAACGGCTGAGGACTATGTGACCTATGCCGTGGGTCGCACCAGTGAGGGCTCACGATCGAAGGTGAGAATTACCCGTGCTGATGGCCAGGTCGTGCGTGGTCGTGACACCGAAATCCAGCCGGGCGACGTCATCCACGTGCCCCGTTCGACCCGCAGTGTCATGGTTGGCCAGGCAGGGTTCGTCCAGGTGGGGTTGGCCGTGCTGAACATGGTCCTTATTCTGGTGGCAACAGGGCGATGAGCACGACACCTTTTAACCCGCCACGCACTGAAACACAAGTCGCACAACGAGCTGCCTTTCGGGTCCTATGGCAGGCGAGGAAATTTATTGTCAGAAATTTTCTCGCGGCCTCCATGGGTGCAGTTATAGTGTCACTCCTTCTCCCAGTGTGGTATCGGTCATCTACCACAATTCTCTCCTCTTCAGTAAGCGGTGGTGACTTTTTTTCGGGAGGTCTGGTAGGAAGCGGCGCCTTGAGCGTCCTCGGTCTTGGTGGAAACAGCGAGGAACTCAATACTCACATTACCATTTTGCGAAGCCGCCAGGTCCTGGAAACGATAATCCGCGAGTTCGGTCTTCTGGAGATATATAGATCAAATACTATAGAAGATGCGCTCGAGACTCTCAGCGGGAACATTGATATTGAGGTAACCGACGAAGGGGCACTCGTTTTTGGAGTTATCGACCGTGATTCGGTTCGTGCCAGGGACATGGCTGATGCTATGTTACGGGAGCTTGGAAGCCTCACCAGTCTCGTGAGCACCCAAGCCGGCCAACGAAACCGCCGCTTCATCCATGCACGTATCATGGCGGTTGAGGCAAACTTGGCGGAGGTCGAGCAGGCCTTCCAGGATTTTAGCGCCAAGTATGGAGTTTTCGAATTACCCAGCCAATTGGCGATCATTATTGAGCAACTGGTCCAAATGGAGGTCAGGTTAGCCGAGGCGGAGGTGGAATATAATGTTGCCCTGGCAAATGCGATGGATCGGCAGCCTGAACTGGATTACCTACGCCTGCAGCGCGATGAGCTGAGCGCCAAACTGGATGAATTGGCGGCGGGTAAAGGGAAAACCAGTTTTCTGCTTAACCTGGAGGATCTACCGAATATATCGGTACAATATGCCCGCTTAACACGAGAAATGACCGTACTCAGTGCAGTCCTGGAATTCCTCTATCCCCAGTATGAACAAGCCGGTTTGCAGGAAGCCAAGGATGAACCGACTTACTACGTTCTCGATTACCCCCGTGTTCCCCAGCAAAAATATAAACCTTTCCGCAGCCTGATCGTCATTACGGTAGGATTATTTAGTTTGATGGCGTCCAGTTTCTGGGTCATTGGCAAACCCCAGATTCAGGACATGCTGGAGCTTACCCATGACGAGGTGGACGAAGTCTAGATGGCTCGGGAAATCCGATTCAGCATAGGACCGTTCCTGTTGTACGGCACCCAGGCCGTAGCCTTGGCTTCAACTGTGATTCATCCTCTCATGCCCCTTGTCCTGATGGTGGCTGGAATTTCTGCCGTTTTTCTGTTCTATTTCCCCCAAATCCTGTTGGTTTTGCTGGCCACAGTCGCTCTGATAAAGGGTGCGCTGATTACACAATTCCCATTACTTGAATCGGTCGATTTTTCCGTCGTGCTCAGCTCCTTAGTTCTCCTTGTGCTCTTGTGGCGGCTCACCGATCCAAAGATGCGATTCCATATCGGTCACTATCGGAATATTATGGCAGCATTTGTGGGCTGGGTGCTCTGGATGATAATGACCTCCATCTATGCGCCGCACTTGGAAGCAGCCATGGTTAAAGGTCTACGGTTCGCTTTTTTTACCTCCGTTTTATTTTTTGGGCCATTAGTGTTCATCAAGACTCGGGAAGAAAGTAGGATAGTACTCAAACTTTTTTTTGCAGGCGGGCTTCTGGGAGCTCTCTATTTATTAGGTTACTTGGCCGTGTCGGTTATCACCCGTCAATCTCTGTTGGGTCTAACACGGCTGACCATCCTGACATCGAATCCCATTGCTGCAGGCCGGGTGTTGTCAATCAGCGCAGCTATGGCCGCTGCCATGCTTATTACAAATCGGGATAAGATGCTTCAGTGGGGCCTGCTCATGGTTGTCTTGCTCATTGCAGTTCTGTTCACTGGCTCCCGGGGTCCGATGCTCAGCTTTGTGGTTGCCACCTTTTTGGTGGGTATTCTCTCTGGGCGTAAGGCCTTTCGCCGATCAGTCAATTTAGGCTTTGGGCTACTTTTGGTGTTCATGGTGGTGCTCATTCTTCTTCCCAGGGAACTCATATTGAGGTTTGGTGTCGATTTGCCTGATGAGATAGCCCGGACAAACCGGGGAATTGGCGCGTTCAACACCGTCACCCATAGGTTCCATTTGTGGGACATGGCTATCGCCCTCTGGACGAAAGATCTACAGCATTTCCTGTTTGGAGCGGGATCAGCAAGCTATGGGATGTTGTTCCCCTGGAGAGATTTCAGATATCCCCATAATCTGCCCTTGGAGATTTTGGCTGAATATGGTCTGATTGGCCTGGGTATGTTTAGCATACATTTCCTATCCATAGTGAAGCGTGTGGCTCTAAAATTACGATCAGGGCTCCAGAATGAGGAACTACTGTGGTTAACGGCCGCTCTTACCATGGCTTTAGCCACCATGACCAGCGGCGATCTTAATGACAATCGCATGTTGTGGTTCTTCCTGGGTGGTCTGCTTGCCACCATGAACGTGGATCAGCGTCTCCAGGGGAATAGTAACCTCGTGTAGCCCTTCGAAGGCAAGTGACTGATAAATCATGATATATTCGCCGTGACTCACCCGGTCACGGTCCTCTTGCAGTTCGGCGTGGTGACCATACTCCTGCTGTTGGTCATGTTGGAGGTAGGGCGGTGGCTGCTACAAGCTGGTCCTTTGCCAGGCGTTAACAACTTTACTGCAGGTCCGACGATATGACGATACAAAGACGAGCTGGTTATCCTGTAGCGTTGCGGCGTGGCCCCGGCGAAAATGTGGTCTGTTATGGTTTTTAAGATTCTCGTTCATAGGTCCACACTCCGCGGCGATCTGTTGATTACGATGGTCAACGGAATCAGCGTGCTCCTGGGCATTTTCCTGTTGTACGGCCTTATTGCCCGGGTCATGGGTGTGGAGGCTCTGGGAGAATTGCTGTTGGTCCGCCGGACAGCCCTCACCCTTATGGGGCTGCTCCTTATAGGTATGAACATCGGACTGCCCTACTATATCGGTAAGGAGGGAGACCAGGCCTATGCCGCTAACGCCCTGGTGCTCTACCTGTTTGTCACGATTCCCCTGGTGGGTGTTTTGTCTGGATTCCTGTACCTGGGAGGCTTGCCGGGCTTTCCCAAAGCATTGGTACCCGCCTTCTTCATTATGGCGGCGGGGTATGCGATGCAGTATCTAGCCTATGGCCAGTTGCGGGGACACCTGAATATGCTGGCCGCCAACTTGGTTCAACTGGTGGGCATCGGACTGATCCCCCTGGGCGCCTTCATCATATTCAAATCTGCGGGCGTAGGTCCCATACTCATTGCTACCGGCTTGGGAACCTTTTTTTTCGCAGGGGTGGTCTACCTTACGAAAATGGGTCGGGGTTACGCATCCCTGGATCTGAAAAAAGCGGGACGACTCCTGGCTTACGGGTTCCGGCGGGTACCAAGTTCTTTGGCTCAGTTTGTCCTTTTAGGGGGCGTTCCCCTGCTTATCCTTAGCGATACAGGCCACGCTGATATTGCTTATGTCAATGCGGGTATTAGCCTTATACGCCTCTTCATGGTGGTGGTGGGGCCTTTAGGTATCGTGTTGCTCCCCCGGATTTCCAGAGCGCTGGCCGAAGGGAGACAGGCTCAAGTTGGGCACGGGCTGGAGTTGCTCTCCAGGGGTGTGCTATTCGTGGGAGTGCCCCTGGCCCTCTATTTGAGCATGAACCATTTGACTATCACGACGATCTGGTTGGGAGCTGAGGGTGCGGAAGGAGCCTGGATCGTACAAATCATGACCCTTGCGCTGCCCTTCTATCTGCTGATGGAAGTCCTGCGTTCCCCTATCGATGCCGCTTCAACCCGGGGATATAATTCCGTGATCTACTCGGCCTCCGCTCTGGTCCTGTTAATCTGTTTCTATGGGCTGAAAACCGTGGGCCTGGCAAGTGTGACGGCCGGTACCATCAGTTTTGTTGCCGGGCAGATAACGGCTTCGATGGCCGGTATATACTATGCCAATAGAATCTATCACATCAGGATTCTCTCCCGCCCCTTCGGGACCACTATATTGGGCGTAGCAGCCCTTGCTTTTCTGATTCTTCATATCCTCAGTGTCTCGGTTTCAGGACCGGCGGCGTTGCTGATTGGAGGTGGCATTCTGGGAGGTGCTCTCAGCCTGTATTTCTTTAAATCCCGGGCCGATTGGGTCGTTGGAGTTCGGGCCGTGGTATTGGCCCGATGACGCCGCACCGTGTGCGCGTCTTGATGGCTTCCACCGTCCATCGCTGGAACGATGTGAGAATTTACTATAAAGAAGCGTTGTCCCTGGCGACGGTCGCCGACATTCATTTAGTCGCTGTTCAGGATCCAGATCAGGGCGAGGTCCCCAACGGAGTGATTACCGTAGAGTTACTGTCCAGTAGGGGCCGGCGCCAGGGCAAAGGATCGTCAGTCCTCCTCAGGTTCAGGCGTCTGGGGCAAGTGTTGAATATTGTCCTGCGGCGAAAGTATGACGTCTTTCATTTTCATGACCCTGAACTTATACCGGTAGGTTGGTTTGCGAAGTTACGTGGTAAAAAAGTCGTGTATGATATGCACGAGGACGCATTCACCATGCTTTTAGCTAGAACGTGGCTTTCCAGGCCCCTGGCGTGGCTGATGGGGTTTGCCCTCCGAGCTATTGAACGGGTCAGCTTACTCATTTTTGACATTTTTATATTAGCGGCAAAAAGTCTTGCTCCTTCGTTTAAATCGAGCAAGTGCCGTTTGGTCTTGAACTATCCCATATTTAACCATGTGCCCCCGCCTAATAGGCGGAAAGATAGTGAAGCGCTCAAACTCGTATATGCAGGTGCTCTGACAATGGCGCGGGGTGCCGCTGATATGTTGGAGGCCGTTTCCGCCTTAAGAAGAGCGGGGAAAAATGTAACTCTTGATCTTTTCGGCATGACCAGTGAATCCGGTTTGGACGAACGTATAAAATTGGCGTGTGAAGATAGCTGGGTTACCTATCACGGATGGCTTCCCATGACACAATTATTGCGGGAACTGCCGGATTATCATGTCGGCTTAAGTCCGGTCCACGATTATCCCAACTATAGGCACGCGTTACTTACAAAAGTGCTGGATTATTTGGCTGCGGGTTTGCCGATAGTTGCCTCCAGATTACCGGGAACAACCGAGATTCTTGCTGGGGCTGAGTGTGCCGTTTTTTACCAGACCGGAAATGTATCCGAATTGCAAGCAGCTATCAGCGTACTTCTGGACGAGGAGAAGCGGTTTTCACTGGCCAACAATGGGAGGAAAGTCATCTATCAGTACCGCTGGGAATCACAAGCGGAAGAGCTTATCAATATTTACCGGGAAGTTTTGAATTGAAGATTCTCTCGATCATGGAGCACCTCCCTGCGGAGATTGGCGTTGCTGCCCAGCAGCTGGATCGTCTGGTCAGACGCTTATTGGAGCGGGGGCGGGTGACCGTCCTGGCGCTATTTATAGTGCCTATTTGGCTCACTTGGCGGCAACGGCAACAAGTGGCGCACCTCACCTTGATAAGTTTACCTGAGCAGCACCCAGGTGACCGATCATGTAAAAAACGATTAACGTCCATCTTCCGTCGTCCCGTAGACCTTTTTCCGGGAGCCGGAGGGGCTGGCGTTCCTGTTTGCCTTGGCTTAAAGAACCACCGGTTTTCCCTTCACAGATCCAGTGGGGTTTAGGCAGCGAATGTCCACATTGCGCGTTGTTCAGATCGGGTGCGGCTACTGGGGCCCCAATGTACTTCGGAACCTGGCAGCTCATCCCCAGGTGGAACTGGCCGGTGTGGTGGATATCGATCCAGATATTCGGGCGTGGCTGGCGGTTCATTACCCCGGCGTCCCCTTTGCCCCCGCTTTCGATGTCGGTTTGCTGGACCGGTGGAACGCCCAGGCAGTCGTGATAGCCACTCCGGCTACGACTCACTTTTCCCTGGCGGGTCAGGTGGTGAAGAGTGGCCGGCATTGCCTGGTGGAAAAACCTCTGGCCATGACGGCAGGGGAGTGTGAGGAGCTGATCAATCTGGCTCAGGCAAGTGGCGTGGCGCTCATGCCGGGGCACACGTTCCTTTATAATGCCGCGGTGACCAAGATGAAAAAGATTATCCAGAGTGGAGAATTGGGCGAGATCTACTATGCCCACGCCCAGCGCCTCAACCTGGGTCGTATCCGCCAGGATGTGGATGTGGTGTGGAATCTGGCGCCCCATGACATCTCCATTCTGCTTTACTGGTTTGGCAAATCCCCTACGCGCGTGGCTGCCCGGGGGGCCACCTTCATCCAGCCGGGGATTCCCGACATTGCTTTCCTGGACCTGGAGTTTCCCGATGGGCAGTATGCCTCCATTCATGTGAGTTGGCTTGATCCACATAAGACTCGCCGGATTACCCTGGTGGGTAGTAAAAAAATGGCTGTGTATGACGATGTAGCGGAAAACAAACTGACGATCTATGACAAAGGGGTTGACCGCGCTCACCCAGAGAAGGCTACCTTAGGACGATTCGAAGACTTTGGCACCTTCCAACTCCGGCTGCGGGGGGGAGGGGTGACCATACCACCCATAGACTTTATCGAACCCCTTAGAGTGGAAGTGGCGGAATTTGTTAGTGCCATTCATGAGGGGCGGGAGCCTCTCACCAACGGCGCAAGCGGATTGCAAACGGTGCTGGTCCTGGAAGCCGCCAGTCGCTCCATGGAACAAAACGGCCAGTTCGTGAAGGTGGAGGACTCATTTTAAGGATCGAAAAACCGCAGGTATTGACCACCGAATCAAACAGCCTGATCTGCCGTGACGTGGCAGTGGGGTGTGGAACGGTGATCTGGAATTTTGTCAATCTCTACGGCTGTCAGATCGGGGATGATTGTATGATCGGTGCCTTTATAGAAATTCAAAAGGAGGTGTCCATTGGTCATCGTACCCGCATCCAGTCCCATACCTTTATCTGCGAAAAAGTGCGTATAGGAAATGATTGCTTTATTGCCCATGGGGTCATGTTCATTAACGACACATTTAGCGGAGGGGGACCGGCAGGTGACCCGGCCCTATGGGCAGAGACTGAAGTCGGTGATGGAGTATCCATTGGATCTAATGCGACAATCCTCCCGGTAAAAATCGGTGCTGGCAGCGTGATTGGCGCCGGTGCCGTAGTCACCAGGGATGTGCCCCCTAATGTCATTGTGGTGGGCAATCCCGCACACATCACCCGCCGTCTTACCGAGGACTAAATGGGATGCTGATAATGTGTTCCGCGTTATGAATCAAGCTACGGCAGCAAGCCTTCGAGTACCTTTCGTGGACTTGCATGCACAACACCTATCCATCCAGGATGAGATTCGGGAGGCTATAGACGCCGTGTTGGCTGACAGCGCATTTATTGGAGGGCACTATGTGTCTCGGTTTGAGGAGCAATTCGCCGCATTCACGGGCGCCCGCCATGTGATGGGTGTCAGCAGTGGCACTGACGCGTTGATTCTGTCCCTGATGAGTCTGGAGTTTAAGCGTGGTTTTGAAGCTATTGTGCCGGCCAACTCCTTCATCGCGACTTCCGAAGCGGTAACCCACGCTGGCGGTACGCCCCTATTTTGCGATGTCGATCCCGACAATTACCTGTTGGACCTGGACTATGCAGCCCAGCTGGTGACCTCGCGCACTCGGGTTATCTTGCCGGTCCACCTGTATGGACAGATGGCCGACATGCATCAGGTGCGTCTGTTTGCCGACAAGTATGATTTGGTGGTTATTGAAGATGCTGCCCAGGCTCACGGAGCCAGATACCAGGGGATAGGGGTTGGTGAATTGAGTGCAGCTGCCACCTACAGTTTTTTTCCCGCCAAGAACCTGGGAGCCTATGGCGACGGCGGTGCCATTTCAACAAACGATGATGCCTTGGCTGAGAAAATACGCAGGCTGCGCAATCATGGAGCAATCCAGAAATACAATCACGAGGTTGAAGGCTTTAATAGTCGAATGGATGGCATCCAGGCCGCGATTTTGTCCGTCAAACTTGGTTACCTGGCGACCTGGACCCGCCAACGTCAGGCAGCAGCGGCAACCTATCATCAGTCCCTGGAGAAGATGGATTTACCACTGCCGCACACCACGGAACTTGAGCGGCATGTTTACCATTTATACGTAATCCGAATCAACAACCGGGATACTGTCCGCCGGAAGCTCAGTGAGGCCGGTATTTCTACCGGTATTCACTATCCAGTGGCGTTACCATTTTTGGAAGCCTACCGGCGCCAGGGAAACCAACCGGAAGCCTTTCCGGTGGTCTACCGTCAGATGACGGAGCTGCTGTCCCTGCCCCTTTACCCGGAAATTCAGCGAGACCAAATAGAATATGTTGCCGCTTCGTTAGCCAAAGCCCTTAATCCATGAGAAACAGATCATACTCGGTGAAAGGGAACGGCCAAGGCGAATCCGGGAGGATGAATGTGGGATTTAACGCCAAAATAGATCGGGGAAGAGATTTTCATCACCACGGCACATCGCATGAAATCATGAGATGAGTAGACTTGGCCTGAATCCGCTGGTGGATCGTGGGCGCAAGCATATTCTGTTTTTGACCCACTATTTTCCACCCGAGGTCAACGTCCCGGCCTCCCGGACCTATGAGCATGCTAGGCGGTGGGTGAAAAAGGGGGTGAAGGTGACCGTTATCACCAATCATCCGAACCACCCGCGCGGGAAGTTGTTCTCTGGGTACAAAAATAGATTCATATCCCATGAAATTATGCAGGGGGTCAATGTCATTAGGGTCAAAACTTTCCTGACCCCCAATGCGGGGTTTTGGAGGCGCATTGTCAATCATCTGTTTTTTACCATGATGGCTCTAGCAGCGTCATTGCGTGTTAAAGACGTTGATACAGTCATTGCAACCAGCCCGCAGTTCTTCTGTGGATTGGCTGGAAGTTTGATTTCCGAGGTGAAAGGGAAGCGCTTTATTCTTGAGGTCAGGGATCTCTGGCCTGATGCATTGATTGCCCTGAAGATCATTGGCAACCCATTGTTAATCCGCCAGCTGCGACGACTTGAAAAATGGATGTATTTCTCTGCAGATACAATTGTGACGACAGGTAGTTCCCTGAGAGATTACATCGTTAACATCGGTTATCCTGCAAATAAGGTCATGACGATTATGAACGGGGCTGATCTGGAAGTGTTCGATGTCATCAAATACAGTGGTAAATCGGGTAATAGCGAAGAGCCCCTTGCAGGCAAGTTCATCGTTTGTTACGTGGGGACGTTTGGTTTGGCGCACGGTCTGGAAACTTTACTGGAAGCATCCCATGCCATCAGGGACTATCCGGACATCCACTTTTTGCTTATCGGAGATGGTGCTGAGAGACAAAACTTGATCTTAAGAGCGAAAAAATTAAAGTTAACCAATGTGACCATTAGCCCACTACAGCCCAAGGAAAAAATTGCCGAGCATATTGCATCTTCAGATCTTGGGATCGTAGTCGTGAGAAATATTCCATTATTTCGAACGATAATTTCTGCAAAGATATTTGAGTATTTAGCCATGAAAAAACCGGTCATACTTGCTACCGGAGAATCTGAGGGGTCTGAACTAATTAAAAGGCACAACTGTGGCCTTGTTATTGAACCCGAAAACAGCCTACAGCTGAAGGATGCAATCTTAAAACTTTACAAGGATAAGAACTTGAGAAAGGAACTTGGAGAAAACGGTTATCGGGCGGTGCAGCAGCAGTATAATCGGGAAGTGATGGCCGAACGCATGCTGCGGATCATCATGCCCCACCGGCGCGAAAACGCCCTCGATGCCGCCAGCTAACAAAAGGTTGTATCTAATGGGCAATAGGAACTGGATGATGCAAAACTAACGTGTCGCGCATCGGGATGAAACATGCATCAAAAACCGATGAATCGGTGGTCTGGTCTCACGAAGAGTCGTATAAAGGCCTCGGTATTGTGGCCATGACCCATAGGAATCGGCTCCGGCATATCATTCACCTCTTGCATGGTATTGAGAACCAGGAGAGAGGCAGCCTCGCCGATTACGGATGTTCCGATGGCTACATCATCTCTATTCTTCAAAAGGGCATTTTCTTAGACAGGGACTGGAAGTTCTACGGTTTTGATCATGTTGAGGAGCTGCTGTCAAAGGCTAGCGCCAGGAATCTACCCCACACAGAATTTCATCTTTTTAACCTCAACGCAATTAATCGAGATCAATCTAATAATTTTGATATAGTCACATGCTTTGAAACTCTTGAACATACAGGCAACTACAAGAATGCCTTTGAAAATCTTTATTCCTCGTGCGCGATATTGGGTAGCATCGTTGTGACTATTCCCAATGAGAGGGGTGTGCCTGGTCTCCTGAAATACTTCGGAAGAAAAGTATTGAGAAGAAATGCTTACGGTGACTTTTTTAACAGCAAAAGCGAACTAGAGTATGTCAAGGCTCTTTTCCTGAACCGCCCTATTGATGTATTCAGGCATCCAGATACTGAGGGATGGGGTCCCCATCTGGGTTTCGACTACAAACAATTTGAGACATTCATTCAGGATCATTTTGTCAAGGAGCAAAAGCTGAAAATCGTACATCAAGGAAGCGCTACCATCCATTTTAACAGGTCATATGTCTTTCAGAAACTCGGGTAAATAAATGCAGCACCATTTTATTACCAACCGAACGACAGATCAAGGTTACGCTACCGGACGGCTTCTTGAAATACAGGATTGTGACTAGGAACATGGTACCCAGGGATATTTCGATATAAATTCGATAATGAGCGGGACAACTGTCAAATAAACATGCAGATATTAATTACAGGCAGTCAAGGTTTTATAGGGTGTTACTTGATGCAGGCGTTGCGTGATAAGGGGTATAGTGTCTGCGGCCTTGATACCCGTTCCAGGTCTACACCAACGGGGGACTACCGGCTTATTGAAGGCAACATACTGGATAAAGATGCTTCGCGCAGGGCCATGGATGGAGTGGATTGTATTATCCATCTGGCTGCCGTACACAGAGATGACGGGATTCCCACCCAGATGTATTTTGAGGTTAACGAACGTGGAACCCAGACATTGCTGGAGTGTGCCTCCGAGATGGGCATCGACAAATTTCTGTTTTACAGCTCCGCCGCAATCTATGGCCTGCCAGGGAAGGCTACCGAAGGAAACATACCTCATCCTGCTACACCCTATGGCGCGTCCAAGTTGGAAGCTGAGGCGGCGGTAAAAGCCTGGACCGTTGATGCCCCCCGGAGATCGGCCATTATTATCAGGCCCGCGGCGATCTTTGGACCGGAAAATTACGCGAACATATACAGACTGATCAGCAAAGTGGCCGATGGAAAATTCCGGTGGGTAGGCAAGGGGGATAACATCAAGTCCGTAGCCTATGTAGAAAACCTGGTAGCCGCCACCCTGTTTCTCATTGACCGTATGGAGCCTGGTGTGGAAACATACAATTATTCGGATGACCCTCAGCTGACGCTCAAGCAACTGGTGGATTTAATTTCCGAAAAAGCCCAAGTGCCGGCCGCACGGTTCCATATTCCTTTTCCGGTCGCTCTTCTGGCGGGTGGTATGCTGGATATCCTCGGCAGATTACTACGGCACAATTTTGATATTAAAACCTCCCGGCTAAGAAAATTTCGCATGCATAGTGAGTATCCCGCCGACAGAATCAGGTCCCTCGGATTTCACCAGCGGTTCACCCTCGAGAAGGGCATCGAAAAAACCGTTCGCTGGTACCTCAATACCAGGTAGTGCGTGGGACGAATGAACAGGTCTGGGTGGTGGTCTTCGCAGAAACTGGCCATCATCCAGCTTCAACCAAGGAGGCGTTGCCACTGAAGGATTGATCACGGTTTATCTGTCAACTGTTGTAATACGGGGTCTAATACCAATGTCCAGAAAATACTGGAATCTGATGATCGTTGGCCTGTTGATCCTCGGTGACCTGATGAGTTACCTCCTCGCGATCAAGTTCATATCCACCGGGGTGACGCCGGCGCTCCAGAGTCACTGGTCGCTGGGATTCGCCGGGACCATCGGCCTTTCCGTGGCTCTTTATGGGGGCTATGCTCCTGATGGCGCTGTTTCCAGGGTTGATGAGGCCATCCATATAACCCGCACGCTGTTTGTCCTGACGATCGCATTCATCCTGTTTGGCGCGGTCTTCGAGGCTCCCCTGCCCCTGGAACCACGAGGGATTCTCAAACTGGCACTCTATTTTGGCGGCCTGAGCATCCTTTATCGTTGGATGCTCCGCTCCCTGCAAAAGATTCTGTTTCATTATAATTTCGGCACCCGCAGGACCCTCATTGTCGGTGTAACCCAGCGGGCGGCGGATATATCGCGCCAGATCAGGACCCAGCCCAAGCTGGGCTACGATCTGATAGGATTTGTCGATGATGGGCCATCCCCTGGTGGTCTGTCTCTGGAGCCGATGGTGGGCCACACGCAGGTCTTGCCCCAACTCATCCGGAAGTTGGGAGCGGACGAGGTCATCATCACCCTTGAGGAGCCCAAGCATGAGTCACTGTTGCGACTGATGTCAGACATCAACGGCGCTGCTATCGAGGTGAAGATATTGCCGGATATGTATGAAGTGGTCACCGGCCTGGCCAGGACGGAACAAGTCATTGGTTTGCCTCTCATTCGGATCAATCCGGATATTCTCACGCCCTACCAGAAAGTTGCCAAACGTACGGTTGATGTGGTGATCGCTGCCGTTGGCCTGCTGGTGACGGCGCCTCTGCTGCTGGTGGTGGGTCTCCTTGTGCGATTGACCAGTTCCGGGCCGGCCTTCTTCGCTCAAGAGCGTGTCGGCTATCGTGGCCGGCACTTTACCATTCACAAACTCCGCACGATGATGGAAGATGCGGAGGAGGCCACCGGGCCGGTATGGGCCAAAGCCAATGATCCACGCATTACCCCTATTGGGCGCCTGCTCCGGCGTGCGCGCTTTGATGAACTGCCCCAGCTCTGGAATGTGCTCATCGGAGATATGAGCCTGGTGGGTCCCCGCCCAGAGAGGCCTCATTTTGTCGAGTGGCTCAGCAAGGAATTCCCTTACTACTATCGCCGATTGGCCATAAGGCCCGGGATTACCGGCTGGGCACAAGTAAAGGGGAATTATGATTCCTCCCTCGAGGACATCCGGCGTAAATTAAAGGATGACTTCTTTTATATTGAAAATCTCTCCATCAGACTCGACCTGAAAATCCTGCTCATGACCGTGCGGGTTGTGCTCAGCGCTAAGGGGCATTGACCAAACGTTGTTGCGCCGATTCCGTGCACCGCTGCTCAATCTCCAGGTGGTCAGACACGGCGAGGGGCCTGCAGGTGTCAATGCAACCCAATGGCAGCCACATTCGATTGTGACCTTATCTAAGGAGCTGAGTTCCCGATGATTCCCTTGCGATTTATACGCCAGCACCAAGAAGCGGTACGCCAAGGCCTGCTGGACAAGGGGATGGCCGGCGACGGGCTGGATGAGATCCTGGCCCTGGATGAACAGCTGCGGGAGCAGGTCACCCAGGTTGAATCTCTCAAGGCCCGGCGCAACCAGGTGAGCCAGGAGGTTGGCCGACTGAAGCAGGCGGGCCGGTCGGCCGAGGCGCAGGTCAAGGCTATGGGGGCAGTCTCCCTGGAGATCAAGGCGCTGGATCAGGCGGTGCATGCCCTTCAGGAAAAGGTGGACCAGCGATTGCTGTGGCTGCCCAACCTGCCCCACCCATCGGTGCCGGTCGGTCCGGGTGCCAGCGCTAACCGGGTCGTGGCCACAGTGGGGGATCCAGTCCGGCACAGCTTTCAGGCTCAGGATCACCTGAGCCTGCTCGAGAATCTCAATCTGGTGGATTTTGAGGCTGGAGCCCGCATCGCTGGCCGTGGTTTTCCGGTCTATATCGGTCGGGGCGCCCGATTGGAACGGGCCCTGATCAATTTCATGCTGGACTTGCATACTCGCGAGCATGGCTACACCGAGATTTACCCGCCCTTCTTGGCAACGCGAAAGGCCACCCAGACCACGGGGCAGCTGCCCAAGTTGGAAGAGGATATGTACGTCACGACCACCGATGACCTTTTTCTTATCCCCACCGCCGAGGTGCCCATTACGAACATGTTTCAGGGGCAGATCATTCCCGAGGATGACCTCCCCCTTAGTTTTGTCGCCTTCAGCGCCTGCTTTCGGCGGGAGGCCGGGAGCTACGGCAAAGAGACCAAGGGCCTTTTGCGGCTCCACCAGTTCAACAAGGTGGAGCTGGTCAAGTTTGTGCACCCCGACACTTCTTACGTTGAGCTTGAAACCGTGCGTGCCCATGCAGAAGAGGTGCTGCGGCGGCTGGGGCTGACCTACCGGGTGGTGGAACTGTGCTCGGGTGACCTGTCCTTTGCAGCTGCTAAGTGCTATGACCTGGAGCTGTATGCCCCGGCGATGGATAGTTGGCTGGAGGTGAGCAGCTGCAGTAACTTCGAGGCCTTCCAGGCGCGTCGCGGTCAGATTCGCTTTCGAAGGAATGATACGGGGAAGTTGAATTATATCCATACCATCAACGGTTCAGGCGTGGCCACCCCCAGGTTGATGGTGGCGCTTTTGGAGTCCGGTCAACAACGTGATGGCAGCGTGGTCCTGCCCCAGGCCTTGGTTCCTTATTACGGCGAGGAGACGGTGGTCCCCCTATGAAATGGGTGCGCACCGGCTGGGTATTGATCAATATCGTGGCTGCCACATTCACCATGGGAACCCTGACCTTGGTGATATCCATCTGGGACCGGCGAAAGCGAATCCAGGGCTGGTGGAACATGGCTTGGTCACGGTGGATCCTCTGGTCCACAGGACTGCCAATTACGGTTCGGGGGCGCGAAAATCTGGTCCGCGGACAGCAATATATTTACATCGGGAATCATAGCAGCGCTCTGGATATTCCACTCGTCCTGGCGGCCCTGCCGGGGTCGGTAACCTTCTTGGCCAAGATTGAGCTCTTCAGCATCCCTTATTTTGGGTGGATCATGCGAGCCATGGGTTGTATACCGGTAAACCGATCGAATCTGACCGAAGCCCGCAAGTCGGTGGATCGGGCCCTGGAAGCCCTGCGTGCCAAGGCCATCTCCATCATCCTTTATCCCGAGGGGACCCGCACCCTGGATGGTCACCTGTTACCCTTTAAAAAGGGGGGCTTTCGCTTGGCGCTACGCAGCGGCCTACCGGTGGTGCCCGTAGCCGTTCAAGGGGCTTTCCAAGCCACGCCGCCTGGGGCTCTGAGCTTGACTCCAACGCCTATCCGGGTTACTATTGGCTTACCGATCAAAACAGATCATTTCACCGAAAAAGAGTGTGACGTCCTTCTCAAACAAACCCGTGAACAGATCCAGACCCTCCTCGACGCCTGACAGTGGCTATGCCAACCTCCGGGATCATGGTGGCCCTCACCAGGCTCCTGACGGGGAGGAACGGCTTTATGACCAATGGGAGCGAAGCGCTGGACGCACGCTATATGGTACCGGAGGGAGCTATCGGATCCTCCAGCCAGGCAAGCGTAATGGCGGGCCCGGACCTGACTATGTCGGCGCCCTGGTATCCTTCCCCGATGGTCGTCTGTGCCGGGGGGACGTGGAAATTCACCTTCAGCGAGCTGGTTGGTACCGACACAGCCATCAGTGGGACCCCCGTTACGCGGAGCTCATCCTGCACGTGACCGCTGCCGGCCCTTTCAGGCCAGTGGAACTGGACCAACAGCGTTGGGTGCCTACCGTATCGCTGCCGGCTCATGAGGTTCCAACCCCAGCCCCTTGTGAGCAGATTCCATCCTCTCTGGCTCGGTTCCCGGGGCAAAAGGATTTTCTCTGCACCCTTGCTGCCCAGCGGTGGTGTCGCCGGCTGGAACCCTGGAAGGACGGCGATACTGACGGCCAATTGCAGGCTCTGGCCCAGCGCCTGGGGACCGAGTCTTACCGCTGGAGATTATTGGACCTATGGCAAGCCTGTTTAGCTACGCACGAGAATATCGGCCAGTTTGTGGGGACCGTGATCCGCGACTTGGACGACAGGCATAGTGCCAAGCTGGGGAGCAACTTGCCCGGGCGGGTGGTAGGTTTAAGCGCTCTGGCCTACACCTACTTCCACCGGCCCCTCATCGTGACTGAATGGTCCCTGGAGGATGTCCGCGACCTGATGCGCTCACTGGAGGATGGGGGCTTAGCCGTACCCTCCAATGTCTTTCTCATCGAAGTGGTAGGCAATTGGCTGTTGCCGCTGGCTGCTGCCCGGCTGGGTGCCGACAGATTCAGTGAATGGTTCCACCTTCCCTTGGGCTGGTACTACGGCCGGGCCAGGCGGTTCGTGATCCGTCTTGGTCTCCACAAACCGGTCAATTTTGGTGAACAACAGGGGCTTCTGGAATGGATGGAGACCCTTTGCCGGACCAGTGAATGCAACAGTTGTCCGGTTACGGGAGCTGTGAGTGGACTCTAAGGCACTGGATTGGGATGCCTGTAGCCGGTGGATCAGGGCGCAACAACGGGGTGGGCAGCGAGTCGTGTTTACCAACGGCTGTTTCGATCTTCTCCATGCCGGTCATATTCATTTACTTTACGAAGCGCGTCGTCTCGGTGATCGCCTAGTGGTTGGGGTGAACAGCGACGATTCGGTCAGGCGCCTTAAGGGTCCGCAGCGTCCGATCACGGCGTTGGATGACCGGGTGTTTATCTTAAGCGCCCTGGTTCACGTGGACGTAGTCGTGGTTTTCCCGGCCCATACCTCATCGCCGGGAGCCGTCGATCCTAAGCGGGAGGACACCCCGTGGGAACTCCTGCGGCAGCTCCGGCCGGATATTCTGGTCAAGGGGGGTGATTACACCCCGGCGGAGGTGGTGGGGCGTGAATTCGCCGGCAGGGTGGAAATTGTTCCCCTACTGGAGGGGCGCAGCACATCCACCTTCCTCCAAGGCCGGGAAATTGCATAAAAATATTGAATTTCGCCATTGGATTAGTGCTTCTTTGATGTTTGCCCCCTAAATTCGCAGCCGTCATGGTACGAGGAGCGCATCAATCAAGTTTGTGGTTCGGATTGCTGGGGTTGGCAGGACTTATGGTCCCCGCCCAGGCCCAGGAAGAGGGTGTCTCTATCGATCTGGGAGACGACCTCGTCGCGGTGGACACCCGTCCCCGAGGGACGGACGAGACCCGGTTTGACGAACTCATGGAAGAGGCCCATCTCATCTTCGTCGATGCGGTGGTGGCCGACAAGTCCCTGGATACCCTCGAATCGGCATTTTACTTCGATCTTCTGTTTGAGGCCATGTCGGATATTGAGCAGCTGCCCCTGCTTGATGAGCTCCAGCGACTCGAATTTAACCGCTTTATCAACGCCACTATTTCCTATTACGAAAGCGATAGCCAGACCCTGGAGCGGGTGGAGACTTCTCTGACCGTTTCGGCCCTGCGGGACGAGTTGAGCCGGTATACGCGGTCCTTTCCCATGGACCTGGGGAATATGGCGCGGGTAGACGACAGGGGGGAGGGCCACCTGCCCATTACCTACAACAACCAGGTGGGACGCCTCATCGAGTTTTTCCAGACCCGGGGGAATCGGGTCATGCAGGTGTGGCTCAACCGCCTGCCTCGTTATCGCCTGATCATCGAACCTATCCTGGTACGGGAAGGGCTCCCGCCGGAATTGATCTTCGTGGCTATGGTGGAGAGTGGCTTTAATCCCCGGGCCTACTCCTGGGCCCACGCTTCGGGTCCCTGGCAGTTTATCTCATCGACTGGCCGGTTGTACGGTCTCACCAGGGACTGGTGGCGCGATGAACGGCAGGACTTCGAGAAGGCCACTGTGGCCGCTGCCCGCCACATGAAGATGCTCTATGCCGAGTTCGGCGATTGGTATCTGGTTATGGCAGCCTATAATACCGGCGCAGGCCGGGTCCGCCGGGCCATGCGGATTCACCAGACGGACGACTTCTGGAAACTCTCCATTCTACCGCGAGAGACACGGAATCACATCCCGAAAATCATGGCGGCGTTCCTTATAGCGCAAGACCCTGAAAAGTATGGTTTTACGGTGGATAATTCCCTGGAACCCCTGGTTTGGGACGAGGTGCCGGTTGACCGGAGCCTTACGTTTGAAACACTGGGCCAGATCGCTGAATGCAACCCTGATACTTTCCGGCTGTTTAATCCCGAGTTGCGGCAACAGGCCACCCCACCGCCGGAAGGGGACCAGCCCTACATGTTCAAAATTCCCAGGGGGCACAAAGCGGCCTTTGAGCGAAACTATCAGGCAATTGCCTCACAAGTGGGTCCCGTATTGGCCGGTCCTCAACTTATTCGCCATCGGGTGCGTAGGGGTGAAAGTCTATACTCCATTTCACGACGCTATGGCGTTCCCATGGGCCGGATCGCCAGTGTCAACCGGTTGAAGAACTGGCACAAGTTGCAGCTGGGTCAACGTTTGGAAATACCCCTGACTCCCTCAGCCGTGGCGGCCCGGCAACCGGTGACGCCAGCCAATCCCAATGCGAAAAAAATCATTTATACGGTACGCCTGGGCGATACACTAGGCGATATTGCTGAATCCTATAATGTTGGCTTGTCCAGGGTTCGGAGCTGGAACGGCATCCGGCCCGGTTCCGATAACCTCCGGGTAGGGCAAAAACTGGTCCTCTGGACCTCCACGGCTAAACCCGTTCCCAGGCGGCCGGCCCGGGCCAGCGTCGTTGTACCGCCCGGCATGGAAAAACGTCTGTATACGGTTCGCGCCGGCGACACTCTGAGTCAGATCGCCGAAGCCCACGAGGTAGGGCTCTCCAGACTCCTGAGCTGGAACGGTTTGCGCAGCACCAGCAATCTCCGGGTCGGGCAGAAGTTGGTTATCCTGACGACAAAAGGATGATATCCAGCCGCTACGATAAAAGTATCAAGTGGATGCTCTGGATCACCGGCATCCTCATCTTTCTACTCATCTTGTCGGTCATACGCCGGCCGCCAGCCCAACCGTGGCTGCGAAGCGATGGTCCTCGGATCGGTGTGGTGGAGATCAAAGGCCTCATTATCGACAGCCAGCGGATTGTCCGGCAGCTCGATCAGTTCTCCCGGCGCGAGGACATTGCAGCGATCCTGGTCCGGATCAACTCACCGGGTGGTACGGTCGCCGCCAGCCAGGAGATTTACGAAAAACTGCGCAAGATCCGTGAGAAGGGCACCAAACCGATCATCGCCTCCCTGGGAACCCTTGCCGCTTCCGGCGGGCTGTATGTAGCCCTGGGAGCTGACACGATCATGGCCAATCCAGGGACAGCCACAGGTTCGATTGGGGTCATTCTGGATTACCCGGTCGCTACCGACCTGCTGGAGAAGATCGGCATTCGGATGGAAGTGATCAAAAGCGGGCCGTTGAAGGACGCCGGGTCACCTTACCGCACGCCGGACGAGGCGGACCGCCGCAGCTTTCAGCGGGTTATCGATGACCTGTTTGAGCAGTTTACTCAAGTAGTGGCCAGGGAACGGCAGCTGCCCCTGGACCGCGTCAAAGAGCTGGCTACCGGGGAAATCTTTACCGGACGGGAGGCCCTGGCGCTGGGCCTGGTTGATCTGTTGGGAGGCTTTGAAGACGCCCTTAACTTAGCGGGGGCACTTACGGGCAATTTGGATCGCCCCGTTATTATCCGGCCGGTAGAGCCTCAGCGCTGGTCTCTACGGCGCTATCTGCTGGGAAATGAATTCGGGCAGAGTTGGTACCCCCAGCTCATGCCGCAGTATCGCATGAGGTAGACAGGAGGGTGACATGATCCGGAGCGAGCTGGTTGACCTCTTGAATGACCGTCCAGGGCTGACCAAAAGCGAACTGATCCATTATCTGGCTCGCCGAACAGGCCTGACCAAAGTGGAGACCGGAACCGTTGTGGAGGGCCTGTTGGATACCGTCCAGGAAGCGCTCATGCTTGGGAAGAAGGTGGAGTTGCGTGGTTTTGGAACTTTTTTGGTGCGAACTCGCCAGCCGCGTGACGCCCGCAATCCAGCCACCCAGGAAACGGTTCGATTGGGCCGGCGGAATGTGCCGGTTTTCAAACCATCAAAAGCCCTGAAGGCCAACGTCGAAGCGGCCTTGGAGCACCAGTCCATTGCCTGATGAAATAGATGGATCACTTTAATATTGAATTGAAAAGGAGCAAGTATGCCCTGTGGTCGTAAACGGAAGCGCCGTAAGATCAATACGCATAAGCGTAAGAAGCGGTTGCGTGCCAATCGTCACAAAAAGAAAAAGATTTAGCACGGCCAACTCTCCTATGAGACCGGATGCAAAGAGGTTCCCATGGTGTGTAGAACATCAATCCCGGAATCGGTTCCCGGGCTCGGTCCGTCCCGCCCCCTCTCATTGGACCGAGGCCGGCTGGCCCAGCGGATGGTGAGGGGCTATGCCGTTGGCATCACCAGCCGGGCCCCTTGAGGTTTTCACAGTCTCTGAACTGAACCGCCAGGCCCGGCGGCTGCTGGAATCCCGGTTTACTCCGGTCTGGCTCGAAGGCGAGATATCCAATTTTAAGCACCACACATCGGGGCATATGTATTTTGCCCTGAAAGATGACCGGGCCCAAGTGGCCGCCGTCATGTTTGCTTCCACGAACCGGGCTTTGGGCTTCAGCCCGTCGGACGGACAGAAGGTTCTGGCCCGCGGCAACATTACCCTCTACGAAGCCCGGGGACAGTTCCAACTGGTGGTTCAGAACCTCTATCCCTCCGGGGCGGGTGAGTTGTGGCTCGCTTACGAGGCCCTTAAAGGTAAACTCCAGGCTGAAGGTCTCTTCGATGGGGACCGAAAAACCCCCCTGCCGGCGTTTCCCCGGCGCATTGGGGTGATCACCTCGCCCACCGGGGCCGCCGTGCAAGACATCATCAACATCATCGCTCGCCGGGCGCCCCACATGACCCTGGTGGTCCGGCCGACCTTGATGCAGGGTAAGGGGGCCAAAGAAGACATTGTGGCGGCGGTAAGGGCCTTCGACGCATACGGCAAGGTGGACCTGGTTATCCTGGCCCGGGGGGGCGGTTCCCTGGAAGACCTGTGGCCATTTAATGAGGAGGAAGTCGCCCGGGCCGTGGCGGCCTGCCGGATTCCCACTCTGTCGGCGGTGGGACACGAGACGGACCTCACCATCTGTGACCTGGTGGCGGACGTTCGAGCGCCGACGCCATCGGCAGCGGCGGAGCTGGCAGCTGGCGAGCGGGAGGGCTACCTGCAGATATTGGATGAGCGCACCGAAACTATGGAGCGGATCATCCTGAGGCGCCTGGATCAATGGCGCCGGCAATTGGCCGGCTTGCAGAGTCGCTATGCCTTTCGCCAGCCAGCGGTCCATATCGGACAGCAGAAGGAACAACTTGATCGGCAAACGATTCGCCTGCAGCGTGCCATGCGCCAACTGGTGGGGCAGAAGACTCAGATCCTGAGGGTAGTGGCAGCCCGGCTGAGCGCCCTGAGCCCCGAAAGCGTGCTGCAGCGGGGATATGCCCTGGTTACCGATGGTAAGACGGGACAGTTGGTCACCCGGCGCGGACAGCTGCAGGTCGGGCAGCCCCTTAACCTTCGATTTAAAGATGGCTCGGCAGGCGCCGAGGTGACCCAGCTGGAGGGCAACTAACCGATGACCCAAAAGACGGCCAAGAGGAAAGCGGAGTTCACCTTTGAGGAAGCTCTGGAACGGCTCGGCGAAATTGTGATCGAGCTGGAGTCGGAATCGGTGAACCTGGACCGCTCGCTGGAGCTGTTTACCGAGGGGCAGCGTTTGACCCGGCTGTGTCATGACCAGCTGGTGGAGGCGGAGGAGAAAGTCACCACCTTGATCCAGACGGCCGAGGGCTTTCAGGAGCGACCGGGGTTGGCCGGGCCTGAGGGCGGCGAGACGACATGATCCGTTTCGGCCTCATCGCCAACTATCGGAAACCCGAGCTGTGGGACCTCGTGCCCCGTCTGGTGGATTGGCTCCTTGAGCGGGATGTCCCGGTGGCCATCACCGACCGCCTGGTGGGGCCGGCCTATCAACCGCCGGAGGCGGTCAAGGTCTATCCCGCCTCCACCATCGTCAAGCATGTCGACATCGTGCTATCTATCGGAGGCGATGGTACGATCCTGTCCACGGCCCGGATCATCGGTAAGGCCAAGGTACCCATCCTGGGCATCCACATGGGTGGTCTGGGATTTCTGGCAGAGGTACCGGCTGCCGATTGTTTCAAGGCTATGGAGCAGGTCATCGAAGATCACTACCGTCTGGAAGAGCGGATGGTGCTGGCGGTCGATGTGCAGCACGGGGGCAAGATCCAGACCTATTACGCCATCAACGATATGGTGGTGGACCGGGGCAGCTCCCCCCGCCTGCTCCATACCCAGTTGGAGGTGTCCGGGCGCAAACTCAACGACTATGTGGCCGATGGCCTCATCGTCGCCACCCCCACCGGGTCCACGGCCTACTCACTGTCGGCGGGAGGTCCCATTGTCGTCCCCACCCTGGAGGCCCTCACCATCACCCCCATCAGTCCCCACTCCCTGGCGGCCCGCAGCATCGTGATTCCCAGCACGGACAAAATTGTGGTCCGGTTCGACCAGGATCAGGAGGGCATGGCCCTGATGCTCGATGGGCAGGTCAAGATCGAGATCGACAGTTCGGCGGTGATCACGGCCCGGCGGGCCAGCTGGAATATCCAGATGGTGAAGTTGCCCGGCAGCGACTATTATAAGGTGCTCAGGACCAAGCTGGGCTGGTCGGGGGAGGCCAAGGGCATGCAGGGGTAGGGGGGGCATGCTATAGACGTGTTGTTGTCGCAGATTTTCTGGTACTCAGCATGATCCGAATACTGCCCTGCCCCCCGCGTTACATCCGGCCCCCAACTCCCTAGTCACTTTCACTCTTCCCCAATCGCGTCCCTAGCCGGTCCTCCGTCCCTCAATCACTCACCCCCCCCCTCGCCCCCTTCTCTCGCGAGCGCGGAGTAAACTGGCCGCCTTTGAGGGGGCTTGGCGGTTGCTAGGCCTCCTATCTAACTTGCCCCATGTTCATCGATACCCACGCCCACCTGTTTTACAAGGACTACCACGATCAGCTGGACGAGGTCCTTGAACGGGCCGCCGTCGCCGGTGTAGGGTCGATCATCTGTGTGGGGCTGGACCTGGCCACCTCCGGGCAGGCCATCGCCCTGGCTGAGGCTCATCCCAACCTGTGGGCCACCGTAGGGATTCATCCCCACGAGGTCAAGGACGCCCCCGCTGACTACCTGGACCGCCTAAAAGCCCTGGCTGGCCACGAGAAGGTGGTGGCCCTGGGTGAAATGGGGCTGGATTACTACCGCAACCTGAGCCCGCCGGAGCTGCAGCGGAAGGTCTTCCAGGGGCAGTTGGAATTGGCCCAGTCCCTGGACCTGCCCGTTGTGGTGCACAACCGGGAAGCCGACGAGGACCTCATGGCGATCATGCTGGCCGTGGGGCATACTAAGGGGGTCGTGCACTGTTTCTCATCCACCCCCGGCTTCGCCCGGCAGGTCATCGACTTTGGCTTCCACATATCCTTTACCGGTACCGTGACCTTTGGCAAGAACCATAACGCGGCGGTCCTGGAGGCGGTGGGACTGGAGCGGGTGCTGGTGGAGACCGACTGCCCTTACTTGACGCCGGTTCCCCATCGCGGTAAGACCAACGAGCCGGGCTTTGTGCGCCACACTGCCGAGAAAATTGCCGGGCTATGTGGCCTGACCCTGGAGGAGGTGGCCGAGACCACCACGGCCAACGCCGAGCAGTTGTTCCCCAAACTCACTGCTCCTCATAGCTGAGGGAACCAGCTGTTATGCCTTTACGAAAGTCGGTCCGCCCCCCGGCCCGCAAGCGCTGGGGTCAGAACTTTCTCATTGACCCCAACATGATCCGCAAGATCGTGGACACGATCGATCCCCGGCCGGATGATCGCTTCCTGGAGATCGGTCCCGGCCACGGCGAACTGACCCTGCCCCTGGCAGAGCGGGCCCGGGCGGTGACGGCGGTGGATATCGACCCCTGGCTGGTGGATGACCTAAAAAAGCTGGTCCCAGCCAACGTGTCCATTATCCAGGGGGATATTCTGGACGCCGACCTGGCCCGCCTGTTACCCGCCGGTAGCCGGGTCTATGGCAGCCTGCCCTACTACATCAGCTCCCCCATCATCTTTCGACTGCTGGACCACCGCCGCTCATGGCGGGACGCCCACTTCATCCTGCAAAAGGAGGTGGGCCAACGCCTGACCGCCGGTCCGGGGAGCAAGGTCTATGGCCGGCTGTCGGTGATGGTGCAAGCCTTCGCCAGGGTGGAGCCCTGTTTTGACCTGCCCCCGACTGTTTTCCGCCCCGAGCCCAAAGTGGACTCAACGCTATTGAGCCTGCGTCCACTGAGCGAAACCGGCACTATCGCCGATCACCGGCTATTCGCCCAGGTCGTTCGATTGGCCTTCGGCCAGCGGCGCAAGAAACTTTCCAACGCACTGAAGGCGCTTGACGCCGGGGAGCTGCTGGCCGAGATGGGTCTGGCCGACTTAAGGGCGGAAAGGGTCTCGGTCCCTGATTACATTCGTCTTGCTAACCGGTTAGCCGCTCATTCAGAGCCGGGGACCCTGAGCGATTCATCCGTCAATTGCCGGACTGATCCGGATAACAGCGGACTCATTGAGTGACCGGGCAAAGACTTGGTTGACTGGTCTTGGAGTTAAGCAAGCCTGCATGGATTGGATGGGGAAGTTGGCGCAGGATGAGCAGGCTCGGTAAGCTTGACTATCATTCATCAGTCGGTAGTAGCGATTTTACCTGATCTGGCTTAAATTTTATACCTGTGGTGCGGTTTCCAGATAAATTAGCATCTGCCTGACGCACTCAAGAAGATATGAGGGTTCAGTTTTTAACGACTGTGTGGTAAAGAAGTTAGAGAGGAACGGTTGTGAAAGCCATCATACGCGGTGATTTGGACGGGATCGTTTGTGCCACGCTGCTCAAGGCGGCGCAGATGGTGGATACTGTTGAAATGGTGAGAATCAGGGACATTCTGGAGGGCAAGGTCACGATCACCCAAAATGATATTGTCTGCAATCTCCCCTTTCAGCCTGAAGCCTATATGTGGTTCGATCATCATTCGAGTGAGGTGCGCCGCGTGCCGGAGATTCCGCCTGATTTTCGGGGAGCGTTCAACCTGGCTCCCAGTACGGCCGGGGTGGTCTATCAATATTTACTTCCGTCCCATCCCGAATTGGAGCAATTTGAAGGTTTGGTCAGGGATACCGACATCTTGGACAGCGCCGATTTGACCCTGGAGGAGGTCCAACATCCTCAGGGCAATATCCGCCTGGGCCTGCTTCTGGATCCCCGTACCCGTCTGGCTGCTGATGAGGTGCATAGAGCATCGTACCAGGACTGGAAGGGCACCATGCCCGATCTGCTCTTGACGCACACCGCCGGCGAAATTCTGGATATGCCCAACGCCCAGCAATGGTGCCGGCTGTATAAGGAGAATCAGGACGCAGCCATTGAGAGTATATTAGAGAATTCCCACCTGGATGGAAACGTCATTTTCAGCGAATTCCGTGGTAAACGGCGGTTTCCGGTAAACCGATTTATCATTTATTCCTTGCCGGAATTTCGCGAGGGTAATATCTCTGTCGAAATATCCGATGGCGAGCCTGGCGTATACACTGATATTGCCGTCGGCCATTCCATTTTCAATCGGACAAGCATGGTGGATGTGGGAGATCTGTGCGCCTGGTACGGCGGCGGCGGCCATCGCACGGTGGGGGTATGCCGACCCAGCGTGGAAGAGGCGGAACAGGTTCTGCGGGAAATTATTTCGGCCTGCAAAGAAAAACGGCCCGTAGCTTAATTAATTGCCTCCCTGGTCTATTTGATCAGGGTCAATTTTATGGTATGGGTATACGCGGACGTGACTAATCGCGCAAAGTAGAGGCCCGTTGGTACCGGACGTCCCGCGGCGTTACTGCTGTTCCAGACCACCTTCTTATACCCCGCGCTTTCATATCCATCGACCAATCTGACGACCTCTTTCCCCCTTAAATCGTAGATCACCAGGATTACCCGGGTTTGGGCCGGCAGCTCGTACCTGATAGTGGTGACCGGATTGAAGGGGTTGGGGTAGTTCTGATGGAGTGCAAAGAGTTGAGGCAGCTGGCTATTGCCGGTCACGCCCAGGGTGCTCATATCGATGGTCAGCCGGTAGATTCCATTGGCAGCGTCCACCGAGTCCTGCTTTGAAATAGCCACAATACTCCACTCAAACGTCGCGATGGACAGATTTTGGTCATTCATCGCTGCGATGATGTCGGCATAGGGTACCCGCACCTCGGTCGCCGATGTGTCGTCATACTCGAAGCTATTCTGGCCATCGCTCAGCGTGAACAGGTAAGTCACCGGGTCTCCATCCGGATCAGTGGACGGTTCCCAGGCGAACAGGAGGGAGTCATCCAGAAGGTCCTGGGTGATCAGGATAATAGTATTGTCGTCCGGTTCGAGCAGACCGAAGGTTGACGGGATGTCAGGCTCGGCCTCCACGGTGACGGCGAAGGTATCCCGTTGCGTCGCCTGGCCATCGGAGACGGACAGAGCGATGTTCGCGGTCCCGTTCCAGTTCGGCGCGGGAATCAGCAGCAGCATGGTTTCCCCCACCAAGGCCTCCAGCGCCGAGGTATCGCTACTGGCCGTAAAGCTGAGGGAGTCGCCCTCGATGTCGGATGCCAGGGATGACAGGGGCACCTGGACAAACTCATCCTCGCTCAGGATGATGACGGGGATATTGGCGAAGACCGGGGCGTCGTTCACCGGAGTGACGGTGAGGATGAAGGTGACGCTTACCGAGGCGCCCAGGGGGTCGGTGGCCGTGATCTCGATCCGGACATCGCCGAAGAAGTTATCACTGGGGATGGCGATGAGTGCCAGGGACTGGGTGATGAACAGAGTATCCAGCCCCTCGTCCAGTTCATTGACCGAAAAACTGATCACGTCTCCATCATCAGGATCGGTAAAGTACTCGGGCAAGCTGTCGATGAGGGTTACGAAAGCGGCGTCTTCATCCACGGAAACCCCAGGTATGGCCAGGATATTGAAGGGCGCCCGGTTGGGTGTCCATCCGGCGGCAAAGCCGGAGAAGTGGTCCGTCAGGCCGCTGATGACATGGGCATCCGTATTCACGCTGGGAGTTATGAGGTCCCAGGTCCCATCGTCCTCGTTGTAGCGCAGCAGCACCATTCGGGATTCGTCCAATCCAGCGGCATCGGGATCGTACGGAATGGTGACCGTCGCCGGCGGATCGAAGGTCGTCCCCGCTGGGCCGAAGAAGTATACCGGGCTGGCCAACTGGACCGATGCAGGGAGGCCCGATGGTGTCTGGGTGAACAGACCGATTTGAATAACCACCGATTCCTCCAGCGAGCCGCCGGGAATCTCAATGGTGACTCCAATGTCGGTGGTGACGATTCCGCCCTCATCGCTATTCACCGGTTCATTGGCCGCCAGATTACCTTCCAAGTTTACAAAGATGGTCACCGTGGCTGGATCGGAGGTGATGGCCCCGTCATTCACGGTGAAGGTGAAACTGTCGGTACCGCTGTAGTTTTCGTTAGGCGTATAGGTCAGGTTGGGGGCCGAGCCTGAGAGGGTACCGTTGGCCGGGTCGGTGGCGCTAAAGGTCAACGGGTCGCCGTCGGGGTCAGAGCCGGACAGGGTGATGGCTACCGCCACATCCTCATCGGTGGTCACCAACTGGTCATCGGCCACCGGGGGATCGTTGACGGCTTCCACGGAGACGGTCACTTCCAGTGAGGCCGACAGGCTGGGGTCACCGTTGTCGGTGACGGTAACCGTAAAGGTGGCTGACCCATCGCCTTCCCCGGGGGTACCGGAGACGGTGGCCGCATCAGCGGAGAGCCAGGCCGGAAGGCCCAAGAAACCAAAGGTCAGGTCATCGCCGTCCACATCCTCAGCCGTGGCGGTATAGGTAAACGATACGTCCTCGACGGCGTTGACCGTGGCGAGAGAAGTGACGACGGGCGGATCGTTCACAGCTGTGAGGGATATGGAAACAGTCGCCGTAGCGGACCCGCCGTGGCCGTCGTGAAGTTCGTAGGTAAAACTGTCCGGGCCGTTGTAGTCGGCGTCCGGCGTGTAAGTAAAGGAGCTGTCGCCGTCGATCTGGGCTGTGCCGTGGCCGGGCTGGGAGAAGCCATCCGGATCCAGCGTCAATGGATCGCCATCCGGATCGGAATCGTTGCGCAGTACGTTTATGGTAACCGGGGTGTCCTCCAGGGTGGAGGCTTCATCGTTTACGGCCACCGGCGCATCGTTCACGCCGGCCACCAGTACGGTCACCGTGCCTTCAGCGGTACCGCCTTGGCCATCTGAAATGTCATAGAAGAACTCATCGACCCCGGAGAAATTAGGCGTGGGACTGTATTCGAGACGTTGGCCGTCATCGGTAATCTGCAGTATCCCATTTGCCTGCCGAAAGTTGGTAATCAGGAGGGGATCACCATCGACGTCGGTGTCATTGGCCAGAACATCCAGAACCAGCGGTGTATCCTCCGGGGTGTTGAACTGGTCGTCCACGGCAACCGGATCATCGTTCACCGGGGTTACGTCGATGGTCACCGTGGCCGTTGCTGAACCACCGTGGCCGTCATTTACGGCAAAAGTGAAACTATCGCTGCCGTTAAAGTCTGCTGCCGGGATATAGGTCAGATTGGGGGCTGTGCCGTTGAGAGCGCCATGTGTCGGTCCATCTGTTACCGCGAAGCTGAGTGCATCCTCGTCGGGATCAGAGCCGGTCAGCGTGATGGCCACCGATGAATCTTCAGCCGTGGTTATCGATTGGGCATCGGCCACCGGATCGTCGTTCACGGCCCCAACGGTGATGATCACGTCCTGCTCGTCGATGAGGTCACCGTCTGAGGCCGTTACATGGAAACTGCCGGAGGTGATGCCTTCGGTAGGAGACCCCGTCACCATATTATCCCCGTCAACGGCGAGCCAGGTGGACAGGTCGCTGAACGTAAAGGTCACAATGGCATTATCCACATCGGTGGCGGTGGCCGTATAGGTAAACAGTTCATCCTCGACGGCGTTGGCCGTAGCCGGTGAGGTAATGACCGGGGGGTCGTTGACAGCTGTGAGGGATATGGAGACAGTCGCCGTAGCGGACCCGCCGCGGCCGTCAATAACAGTATAAGTAAAATTATCCGGGCCGAAGTAGTCGGCATCCGGCGTGTAGGTAAAGGAGCTGTCGCCGCTGATCTGGGCCGCGCCATGGCTGGGAGCGGTGACGACATCCGGATCCAGCGTCAATGGATCGCCGTCCGGATCGGAATCGTTGCGCAGCACGTTTATGGTAACCGGGGTGTCCTCCAGAGTGGCGATCTCATCGTCATCGGCCACCGGATCGTTATTGCTGATCTCGTCCAGGGTCACATGCACGGTGACCGTGCCGGATGCACTGCCACCGCTGCCGTCGATGACCGTGTAGGTGAATACGTCGTCGCCGGAAAATCTCGGGGTCGAGTTGTACAACAGGGTGCCATCGGCATTGATGTGAACGACACCGCTGGCCCGGCGGACGTTCTTGATCGACAGATCGGATGGCGGATTATCAACATCTGAGTCGTTCGCCAGCACGTCGATGGTGATGTTGGCAGACTGCACGGCCCAGACTTCATCGTTACCGGCCACCGGATCGTCGTTGACCGGGTTGACAGTGAGCGCTATGGCGCCGGTAGCAGTTTCCTGGCCATCACTGACGGTATAGGAAAATGCGTCGGGGCCGAAATAATTAAAGTCGGGCGTATACGTCACGGTGCCGTCATTGATATTGGGGGTGGCCGTGCCGTGGTCGGGCGGAGTGATGCTCACTAAGGAAAGGTCGGATGGGGTCTGATTGGCTTTCTTGCCTTTGCCCTTTCCCTTGGATGTACTTTCGGAAAGGACGGTAAAGGTGACCGGGTTGTCCTCATCAGTGATGACGACTATGTCATCAGCCGCAGCCGACTGCGCCCAGGCGAGCTGTGTACCCAGGAGGAGAGTAAAAATGGCGGCTATTGTGGTGTTTCGGGTGCTGTTCATTTGATCTGCTACCATGACTCCGGTGTCAGTTTCCCAAGTTGGGCTATTCTAGCATGAAACCACATATATCTCATCAAGTTCGTGAAACGACTCCAAACTAGTGTTGCATGATAATCCTTAAGCAATAGACGTGCCGTGATCAATGTCACAGAATGAAGGCATGGAGACAAATATCACAGCAAGCTAGATGACGCTTTCACATCGTTCCCTCACCCACCTCCCTTATCGGTCTATTGCCCTATAAATCGAGCATCTTGACACCCTCGTGTGATATTACTCACAAGTCGGCTAAATGGCTATAATTCTTATCAAGTATTTGCTGAAGGGCACGCAAAGCCGTTGCCGATCATAGTTCACTGGGTAGCGTCACGGGCAGGGTGGTTGTGACGCGACCCTTATCTAGTTAAAAGGCTCCCTTTGGTGCCATGATGGACCGGCCCGCCACGGACACGCGAGTCTGCCTTGCATGCGTTCATTCCCGGATTTGGGGCATACTGGGGGAAAGTCATTCGGATATAAACCTTAAATATTAAGGCCATATTGGTGGTCAGTAAATAATATTAGGAATACCGTTATTATTCATACTAAACTGTGGTTGATAACTATTCCACTTCACTCAATGAATGAGGAAATTTTAATGTTTAAGAAGCTTGTCTTACTGTTAGGGATCGGCTCCTCCCTTGCCTGGGGACAGGAGCCTTCCGCCGACGCGCTGGCAGAGGGGCTAGAGTCCTTGCAGTTGAATATCAATATCGTCTGGACCATCATAGCGGCCTTTCTGGTATTCTTCATGCAGGCCGGATTTGCCATGTTGGAAACGGGTTTGACCCGGGCCAAGAATGCCGTGAACATCCTCATGAAGAACCTCATGGACTTCTCCATTGGTTCAGTGGCCTTCTTTCTCGTGGGCTTTGGCCTGATGTTCGGGGTGTCCAACGGTTGGTTCGGGACTACCCTCTTTGGTTTGAAGGGTGCGTCCGGCGGCGATTGGAACTATACTTTCCTGATCTTCCAGACGGTATTTGCCGCCACTGCCGCTACGATTGTGTCGGGCGCCGTGGCCGAACGTACCAAGTTCACCGCCTATCTCATCTATAGTGTAGCCATTTCCGCCGTGATCTATCCCGTCTTCGGGTCGTGGGCTTGGGGCAGTCTCTTAGATGGTAACGGCTGGCTGGAAAACCTGAGCACCGGCGCCTTCACCGATTTTGCCGGTTCAACGGTGGTCCATTCCATCGGTGGGTGGGTCGCTCTGGCGGGGGCGATGGTCATCGGTCCCCGGCTGGGCAAGTACGGAAAGGATAAGGTCTCTAACGCCATTCCCGGCCATAATATCCCTCTGGCGTCCCTGGGTGTGTTTATCCTGTGGTTCGGCTGGTTCGGCTTCAATCCTGGGAGCACTACCGTAGGAGATGGTGAAATTGGACGGGTTGCGGTGACCACCAACCTATCGGCCGCCATGGGGGTGCTGGGCGCCACCGGCACGGCCTGGTTCATCTTTGGCAAACCCGATCTAACCATGGCACTGAACGGCGCTCTGGCAGGACTGGTAGCCATTACGGCGCCCTGTTATACCGTCACCCCCATGGCCGCAATGTTGATCGGCCTTATCGGGGGTATCCTCGTCGTGCTGAGTGTCCTGTTCATTGACCGCACCCTCAAAATCGACGACCCGGTGGGCGCCATCAGCGTACACGGTGTGGCCGGATTGTGGGGGACCTTGGCCTGCGGCCTGTTCAATGCCGAGGCCGTTCTCAAGATCGGCGACGCCAATACGGGGCTGCTCTACGGCGGCGGATTCAACCAACTCATCAGCCAGTTCATTGGCGCCGGGGCCGCGTTCATCTGGGCATTTGGCCTGGGATGGTTGCTCTTTAAGGCCATGAAAGCCGCCGGAGGGTTGCGGGTGAGCGAGGAAGAAGAAATCCTTGGTCTGGACATTGGCGAACATGGCATGGAATCCTATGCCGGGTTCCAAATCTTTATTGCCGAATAGGAGGCGCACGCTAACATGAAATTCATCATTGCCATCATTCAACCCCAGGAGCTTCCCGCCATCAAGGAGGCCCTGGTCCGCAGTGAAATCTACAAGTTCACCGTCACCAACGCTCTGGGACAGGGCATGGAGTACCCTATCCATGAGGTGTATCGGGGCATCGCCCACGATATGAAACTCCTGAAAAAAGTCCGTCTGGAGATTGCGGTGAATGACGAGTTTGTGTCAAAAGTTGTAGATGTTATTTCCGGTGTGGCCAAGGCCGCCGAAGATGGGGGGCGGGGCAAGATATTCATCCTCCCCATCGAGGAATGTATTCGCATCCGCACCGGTGAGCGCGGGCCCGATGCCATCGGGTAGTTGGGTGACTAGGCCGGTCCGGTCAGGCTCGTAGGGCCCGGCCGCGCCGGTCTTCGATGCGGCAAGGTATTCCCTTGCGATAAAAATGAGGGGGCGGTCGATTCACCCTGACTTTTCGGGGAGATTACCACTCCGGTTCCGGGTAAAAAAACTTAAACAGTGAATCATTAAGGAGACAAATAATGCAGCAAGCAAGTTCAATTAAACTGGTGATGACGCTCATGGTGTTGGGGGTTGGCCTGCATGGGCAGGACCTCACCATCACGGGGTTTGTGGATGGCAGCACGGCCCTGCCGGTATCTGATGGGACTAATCTGGAATTCAGTTTTGATCAGCTGGAAATTGATCTGGAAAAGACCCTGGGCGACGGGATCTCTCTGCGGGCCGACATTGATCTGGTTGAGGGCGGGGCCGACGTGGAGCAGGCCTATGTGACGGTGGCCGGCATGACCTTCGGGAAGTTCAACGCCCCCATCGGCTGGGAACTGCTGGACGCCCCGGACATGTACCAGTTCTCCCACACCCTGGTGTTTGATTACGCACTGCCCACCAACCTGGTCGGTTTCAGCTATGCCCGGAAGCTGGGCGCTGGCCTGGATGGTGTGGTTTACGTGGCCAACGGCTGGGACCTGAACTACGCCGATGATGGCCAGCCCATCTTTGGGGGGCGTCTGGGCTATGGCGGTGTGGAGGGACTCAACGTAGGGCTGTCAGCCATCCAGAACAACGATCTCGACCTGGTGATCGATGTGGATGCCACCCTCACGATGGTGGAGAACCTCCTGATCGGTCTGGAGGTGAATCAGGGGGGCTATGCCAAGGACGAGTTGGGTTGGATGGTCATGGCCAACTACAGCATTCCCGGTACGCCCTTCGCGGTGACGTTGCGGCAGGATGGACTGGGCGGAGCAGGTACCACGACCATTTCACCTTCCTACAGTTTCGCCAATGGGGCCGGGGTACTGTTTGAATTCCGCACCGGCAAATTTCTAGATGACAACGGTGTCCTTCTAGTAGATGACAACGGAGACCCTCTGACGATCAACGAGGCCGCCATCGAGTTCACCTTTTCATTCTAGCCTCGACCGTCCGCGGAATGGGTGCGTGGCAGGCACCGTGAGGATCAGGGGGGTTCCCGATGTTATGGGGGCTTCCCCTTTTTCGATTTTAATGTCGGGAATTTGGGATCTGTAGCATCGCCTAGAACCGTTCGCCCTTTTTTTCCCTCACTTGGCTGCCGACGGGCCTGATGCGACCCCATATCTGGTAGATCAGCCCACCGATGGCGCCGACCTGGAAGATGGAAGCCAAAAATCCTCCCAGGTAGAGCAGCTCTAAAATATAGATGCCGGCCAGTATTTCCAGGATGAAGCGCAGCGCAGTTGCCAGGGTGAACAGCCCATAAAACAGCAGTACCAGGGTCGGGTTGTACCGGGAGTTGTCCTTTGGGGGCCGTGGGAAGAACCATACCGCGACCCCCAGGATCATCATCAGAACACCGCCTACCAGCAAAACGTGGGTGTGGGCCGAAACCAGGGTGGTGGGAACAAACCACCCGAAGATTTTGGCGCCGTAGAGGTATAACCCTGCTGTCAGGCCCACCGCGAAAAATACGAAAGAGGTCTTGATAAAGTAGCGGGCAGTGGTAAACATGGACTAGGACTGGGTCGTGTTGTCCAGGATGGCGCGAACCTTTTGGAGCAGTGCGTCAGCGGTGAACGGTTTTTGTATGAATGATGCACCGGCGCCGGATACATCCAGCTGGAGAAGGGGGTCGTCAGTATAGCCCGACATGAACAGCACCTTGATACCGGGGCGCTGAGAACAGACCGTTTTAGCCAGTTCCTTTCCATTCATTCCAGGCATAATCATATCGGTCAGTATCAGGTCGATAGCGGAGTCAAATTGGGCGCTGAGTTTGAGGGCCTGTTCAGCATGGTCAGCCTCCAGGACCTGGTAGCCCTTTTCTGAGAGGACCTGGCTGGTAAGCTTCCGGACGATCTCCTCATCCTCGACCAGCAAGATGATCTCTGTTCCGGTCCGCGATGATCCCGTGGAAGGCTCGATGACAGTCGGTTGATTTTCGGCCTCCACCTGAGGCAGGTAGATTTTAAAGGTCGTTCCGACCCCCTCCTCACTGTGGACCCGAATACTACCGCCACTCTGCTTGACAATTCCATACACGGTAGCGAGCCCTAGCCCGGTGCCTGCTCCCTTGACTTTGGTGGTGTAAAAGGGTTCGAAAATATGGGATTGGATGTCTGCATTCATGCCTATGCCGTTATCGGTAACAGTGAGCACCACATAAGCGCCCGATTTGATGCCGGGGTGCTGTTGGGGATTGGCCTTATCCAACACAACATTGGCGGTTTCAATGCATAATTTGCCACCGGAAGGCATGGCATCTCGGGCATTCACCACCAGATTCAAGATGACCTGCTCGATCTGCCCCGGGTCCGCTTTCACCGAGGCGATCTCTGCCGCCATATTGCTCTTTAAATTGATATTTTCGCCAATCAATCGGTGAAACATTTTCTTCATATCGGCTACCACGACATTGAGATCCAACACTTTGGGTTTCAGGGCCTGATGGCGACTGAAAGCCAACAGTTGGCGGGTGAGCGATTCCGCCCGATGAGACGCTTTACTGATTTCTTGCAGGCCATCGCGGATCCGCCCATCCAGGGATTGGTCTTGTAGCAGCAAGTCGCTGTACCCCATGATAGCCGTCAGGAGATTGTTGAAGTCGTGGGCGACACCGCTGGCCAACTGGCCGATGGCATCCATCTTCTGGGACTGACGCAGCTGCTCCTCACTCCGGGTGAGGGCCTCCTCGGTCTTCCTGCGGTCGGTCACGTCCAGCGCCAGGCTCAGGGTAGCATTTACGCCGGTAAATTTAATCTGATGTGTGATGACCTCAACATCGATGATCGTCCCATCCTTTTTCACATGCCGCAGTAACCCGGGACTGTTAAGACCTTCTTTCAGGTCCGACAACTTCTTTGCCGTCGTGTCCACACCGACAGCTGGCCATAGATCCTTGACGATCATTTTTAAAAATTCATTTTCTGAATACCCATATTGATGCACCGCCGCATCATTAACTGCCAGAAACTTGAGTGTGTTGAGGTCAAAGATCAACATAGGATAGGGATTGGCGTCAAACAGCAGCCGGTACCGTTTTTCCGACTCCCGTAATGCCTCCTCGGAGATCAATCGCTCGGTCACGTCCCGTGCTATGAGGAAGAGGTACTGCTGGCCTTTAAACTGTGTATAGGAAAAGGAACATTCGGCTTTGACCGTACCACCGTTTTTCGTCTTAAAGGTGACCAATTTGTTCCGGGCGGGTTCTGATGACCCGGCGGTTGTTGTCAAACGCTCAAAGTTTGCCGCTCCGGCAGCATCGATATGACTATACGGCAGATCGAGGAGCTCTTCCTTATCGTACTGCAGCATATCAATAGCGGCTTGATTGGCATCGCGAATAAGATGGATCTTTGGATCAATAATGAGTATGGCATCGCTGGTCACTTCGAATAGTTTCTCGATGAGACCCTCACTTTGCTGGAGGCGCCCTTCCGTCGCCTTACGCTCCGTGATATCCTCCCCATAGCAATAGACTATCCCCGTGTCCCGCTGGGGAATAAATGACCAGGAGAATGTGCGATCCCCTATGACTGTTTCATGCCCCAACAGGCTCAGGCCCGCGCTGAAGGACTTGATGACAATATTTTCGTAGTCGGGTGGGAGCAGGGCCAGGGGATCATCAACACCGAGGGCTTTGGCGATATCCTCTACGCTTTGATTGGCACTGGAGAGTTTACCGGCAGCATCGAAGCTGAGCACGGGATTCGGATTGTGCTCAGGAAAATCAGCCTGCATCCGATCCTTAGAGGTTGCCATAGGTCATGCTCATCGAATGTTTCACCTCATTCAGAGGAATATCGTCTAGTTTAGCGTAGGTGCTTTGGCCAATTTAACGCTTAGTTCACAGGAGGGGGAGTCGAAAGATGTCAAGTCCCCTCTCCCATTAAATCTCGGCAATGCTTCCTTAAGAATGGATTCAGCCCGGCAATTGTTCCGATTCATGACCGGTTTCGTCGGTCAGGCGATAATTCCCATTGAATTGGAAAGATGGGGATATTAACTTAATGTTAAGGTAATGAAGGCAAAACCAGGGCGGAGTTAAGCCACGGGCACACACTACCGTGGGAGCCAGGCCGAAACCCGAGCTCTCAGCACATTGATCAAACTTGCACGAGCTGCGGAGTCCATCGGATCGCGGACCCAACATATCATGGCTTCTGCTGGACTGAGCACCAGCCAATTTGCGGTGCTGGACGCCCTGCTGCACCTGGGGCCCCTGTGCCAGAAGGAGCTGGGGGAAAAGATCCTGAAAACCAGCGGCAACATGACCATGGTAATTGACAACCTGGAGAAGGGGGGGCTCGTTTTCCGGGAGCGCCAGATCGATGACCGGCGATTTGTCCTGGTGCACCTGTCCGATGGGGGTCGCGCGCTCATGGTCGACCTTTTTCCCCGGCATGCTGCGGCCATTTCCCGGGAGATGGCCATCCTATCCCCTGCTGAGCAAGACGAACTGGGACGCCTGTGCAAGAAGTTGGGGCTGCAAACTGGCGGTTAACCCACGGGAAGGATCTATTTTTTTTGACCTAAAGTTTAATGTTAAATGACTGAATCTAAACACAAAGCCACCTATCCCAACGTGAAGGAGAATCATGATGAACGATATCGCTGAATTCTATCCCTTAATCGGGCGGGTCCTTTTGGGCGCCCTGTTCCTGCAGTCCGGTATTTCCAAGCTGACCAATTGGTCTGGCACGAAAGGCTATATGGCATCCACCGGTCTGGTCGCGACCCCGCTCCTGCTTTCCCTGACTATCCTGATTGAGTCCCTCGGCGGCCTGGCTCTGATCCTGGGTTATTACGCGGCCTTTTCAGGGATGGTCCTGGCCCTGTTTCTCGTTCCCGTGACCATTATTTTCCATAAGTTCTGGCAGGCCGAAGGTATGGAACGGCAAAATCAAAGGGTGGCGTTCCTGAAGAATTTGGCCATCATCGGGGGATTGCTGTTTGTGGCAGCGTATGGGGCCGGCCCCTTAAGCTTGGGGTAATGGGTCTTGGATGTCCATCCAGCGGGTGGGGCGTAGCCACGGCACCCACGAGCGGCTGGATACCGATCATACTGGTTCATGCGGGTCCCTTACTGTGGCTAAATCCACGTGGGTTTCGGATCGCTGAGGGTCAGGCCTCAATAACTTTGGAGGCCCTGGGTCAAAGGTAGGGCACGGATCGCCACGTCCCGGCCGTATGAGCAGGGGTAAAGGAGAACGCAGTAGACCATGCACATCACGAAGGAGGAAGCCATGTCGCAGCCCTCAATACGAAGGATCATTCAAACGGTAACCGGCACGCCGACGACTGATGGAGCAGGCGTGCGTCTGACCCGTCTGTTGGGGTCCGGCCAACTTCTGCAGCTCGATCCCTTTCTGCTGCTGGATGAGTTTCGCAGCGATTCCCCGGACGACTACATCGGCGGTTTCCCGTCCCACCCCCACCGGGGATTTGAAACCATCACATATATGAAGGCCGGCACCTTCCAGCATAAGGATTCCACGGGCAATGAGGCGCTCATTGATGCCGGCGGCGTCCAATGGATGACGGCTGGCCGGGGAATCATCCACAGTGAGATGCCCATGATGACTGACGGGCTCGTGTGGGGGTACCAGCTCTGGCTGAATCTCCCGGCGGATCGGAAAATGATGGACCCCGGATATCAGAATATCCAGGGCGGGGACATTCCGGTCGTGGAGCACGAAGGCGCAATAGTGCGAATTCTGGCTGGAGAGTATGGCGGGCAGGAGGCCGTAACTGATTCAGTGATCCCCCTGTTTTACCTCGATGTGACCCTGGAACCGGGTGCCCGTTTCTCCCACCCCGTTCCACCGGAAATGAACGCTTTCCTGTACATCTACGATGGCGAAGTGACTCTGGGTCCGGAGGACGACCGGCAGACGGGACCCACGGGGCAGCTCCTCGTAATGGGCCCTGGGGATAGAGCCAGTGTCCGGGCAGGTGAGCACGGCACAGGGTTCCTCATCGCAGGCGCCCAAAAGCTGGGTGAGCCTATCGTCCGGGGCGGACCGTTTGTGATGAATACCCAGGAACAGCTCCAGCAGGCCTACCTGGATTACCAACGGGGCGTGTTGACCCAGTAGCCCTGGTCAGTCAAGTTATTCGTCTGGTGGCGGCGTCTGCCGCAGCTCCTTGATCTGGCTGCGTTGGCGCTTGGCTGTCAGACGCCGCCTTACCGAGGCCTTGGTGGGGGTAGTTTTTACACGCGGCTTGGGCGGCTCTGCGGCCCGGCGGATGAGCGCCACCAGTCGATCCAGGGCGTCCTGGCGGTTGCGGGCTTGGGTGCGGAATCGCCGGGCCTCGATGGTCAGCACACCATCGCTCGATAGGCGCCGCCCGGCCAGGCGGGCCAGACGTTGGCGCACCGCATCGGGCAGGGA
>JADFNF010000166.1 GCA_022563485.1 Fidelibacterota bacterium
AGCTCGTTCTTTCTGATCAACGAGTCTGACCTGCGCATGCTGTTTGCCACCATACCCATCATCTACCTGTTTTTCATCCCGGCCATATCCATGGGGCTGATTGCCCGGGAGACCGGCACCGGCACCATGGAGCTGCTGGTCACCCTGCCCCTGGAGGATTGGGAAGTCGTGGTGGGGAAGTACCTGGCGGCGGTGGCCCTCATCGCGGTGGGGCTGCTGTTCACCCTGGTCCACCTGCTTACCCTGGTCCTGGTGGCCACCAACCTTGATCCGGGGGCCATCTTTGCCGGCTATCTGGGCCTGCTGCTGGTGGGGGGGGTCTATGCGGCGGCGGGCATCTTCTGCAGCGCGGTGACGAGCAATCAAATCACTGCCTTTATCCTCAGTTTCCTCATCGTGTTTGTGTTCTTTATGTTGGACAAGGTGCTGCTGTTTGCCCCCCCATCCCTTGCGGCCCTGCTCCAATACCTGAGCATCGACTACCATCTGTCCAACATATCCCGGGGGGTGATCGATTCCCGAAATCTCATCTATTTCGGTAGCGCCATCGGCCTATTTCTGATGCTGACCGTGAAGGTCCTTGAAATGCGGAAGTGGAGGTAGTCACGATGAAAAAGATTACCAACCTGCGTACCTTTCTGATCTATCTGGCCCTGGTGGCGGGCATGCTTATCCTCGCCAACCTGGTCTCCCGGCGGCTCTTTTTCCGCTGGGACCTGACCGAAAACAACATCTATACCCTCTCCGCGTCCAGCAAGGCGATTATCGCCAAGCTTGATGACCGGCTCCTGGCCAAGGTCTTTTTCTCCGACAACCTTCCCGGCCAATACGCCAACAACCGGCGCTATCTCCAGGATATCCTGGAGGAGTTTCAGGCCTATTCGAAGGGGCAGCTCCATTTTGAGTTCTATCGCCCCGAGGATAACGACGAGCTGGAGAGTGAGGCCCAACGCTACGGCATACCGCCCATGCAGCTGCAGGCCATCGAAAACGACCGGATGGAGATCAAGAACGTCTGGATGGGGCTGGCCCTGCTGTACGAGGACAAACGTGAGGTGCTCCCGGTGATCCAGACGACCTCGGGTCTGGAGTATGAACTGGCTTCGGCCATCAAGAAGCTGATCGATACGGACAGACGGTCGGTGGGGATCGCCGCTGATCCCCGGTGGGATGGCAAGAACCAGAATATCCGGCGGGTGCTGGGGCAAACCTATAACGTGCGCACGGTGAACCTGGACCAACCGGTACCCATCGATATCGACCTGTTGCTGGTGAACGGCGTGATGGACAGCCTGCCCGCCATGAATCTATATAACCTGGACCAATTCGTCATGTCCGGCCGTCCGCTCCTGTTGGCCCAAAACCAGGTGGAGGTGAACCTGTCCCGGGGCCGGGGCCAGCGGATCAGGAGTAACTTTCCCGACCTGTTGCGGCACTATGGGGTGGAGATCAAGCCCAATATCATCGCCGACCGCATCAGCGGTCAGGTGGCGGTGGAGACCCAACGGGGCATCTTTCGGATGCGCAACACGGTGGATTACCCCTTCTTTCCCCGAATCCAGCGCTTCAATGCCGATCATGTCGTGGTGGCGGGGCTGGAAGAGGTGCGCCTGGTATTTGCCAGCGAGGTGACGGGGGCCATCGATTCCAGTCGGGCCGAAACCGCTCGTTTCGAGCCGCTCATGACGACCAGCGAGTTTACGGCCGTGATGAGGGAGCCGTTCTTCAACTTTAGCTTCGAGAACAATCCTGTTTTCCAGCAGCTGAACGGGCCGGGCCGAGCGGTGGCCGGGCTGCTGAGGGGCGAAGTCACCAGCTATTTTACCGAGGACACCCAACCGGAAGAGGCCACCGGCTTCATCCCCGCCACCATGGGGGCCCAGCTGCTCGTGATCGGGGATGGAACCTTCTTTTCCGATGAGTCCGGCGCCATCCGGCGAGAGAACCTGGAACTGGTCCTCAACGCCGTCGACTATCTGGTGGGCGACGAGGAGCTCATCGCCATCCGCAGCCGGGAAGTGACGACCCGGCCGCTGAAGGAGCTGTCGGACGGCACCCGACGGAGCCTGAAATGGGCCAATATCCTCGGGCCGTCAATGCTCATCGTGGCTACCGGACTGTGGCGTTGGCGCAGTAACCGCAAGCGGCGAACACTATTGGAGCAAATCTATGGACATTAGACAGTGGCGCACCCCAGCCATTATTCTAGGCATCCTGGTGGCCCTATATCTGTATACCCAGCTGGGGGAGGCCCGCCATTCCAGCTCCACCGATGCAGTCTTTGATCTGGCACCTGATGAGGTGGGCCGGATCGTGATGACAACCGCCGGCCAGCGGGCCGAGTTGACACGCGGTGACAGCCTGTGGCAGATGACCGGCTACGATGAGAACCCGGTGCGCCAATGGAGGCTGGACAGCTTTTTCCGATCGGTGCTGGGGGTGGAGCGGGAGAGCATGGTGTCCGCCAACCCGGACAAGTGGGGCACCTATGGCGTGGACGACAGTACCGGTAAGCAGGTTCAGGTATATAACCGGGGGGACAACCTGGTGGGGCACCTGATCGTGGGCCAGTCCCGATCCAACTTCCAGAGCAGCTATATCCGGCAGGCAGGCGCGGACGAGGTCTACCTGACCCGGCAGAGCATCTTCCACCTGCTGGCCGCCGACAGCAGTTTTTGGCTGGACGCACCACCGGCACCGGATACGACAGGGGTGGAAGGGTAGAGTTTCGAGTTTATAGTTTCGAGTTGTGAAGAAGGGGGTCGCCGGGTGGCGGCCCTTTTTATTTGTGCTAGGAATGACGCCCCAACCGATCCCTATTTTAACGAGCGGGGCGCGAACATACGTAAGGGCTTATCCTGGATGGATGAAAGCCTGGCCAGCGGTGCGACTATCCTAGAAAACTCTGTTTTCCCTTGGACATGTTCTTGATGCGTTCGAAGAATAGGGTCTCGGTGATTTCCGTGGGCCACTCGAGCCGAACGAAAAGCCGGTATCCAGGTCCCTCCAGCTTATCGAAACCCATCGCACCGAGTTGTAACAGGTAGTCAATATCCCGAATCAGAGCCTGGTAGGAGCTGGTTAATGGTTGATAGATGGCCGCGGTCCTCTCCGTGAGCTCCTCCAAGGTAAGGTCGTTATTTAGCAGCAGTTTGAGTATGGCGATATGCCGCTTGACGATAACCTGCCGCCGGTGCGTACGCAGCCGGTTGAATAAGTCAACCATCACGTCGCGGTACAGGGCCTTCGATACCTTGATCATGAGCTCTTCAAACAGGCGCAGGCACTGTTTTTCGATGCCGATTAAACCAAAGACTAAAAATGAGGTTAAATCATGGTGATGACTCGCCACTTCTGCAAGGCTCATCAGGTAATCATTTTTTTCTTCGTAGTAATAGTTTGACAGGGCGATAGACCGCGTGCCGCCCAGGCCCGTTCGTTGGAGCATCAGGGCTTCCAGGGCACGAGCGGTTCGTCCGTTACCATCGAGAAAGGGATGCATGGCCGCCAGGTGATAATGCAGAGCCAACCCCTGAATCAGGGGATCATGATCGGGGAATTTCTGCTGGACGGCCCGGCCCAGGTGAGCAATGGCCTTTTCGCATTCCGGTCCGCCTTCAACTCCCCGGTGCTGGGGCGTGCCAAAAACAATGTTGCTGGCCTGGCCGCGGATTTTTCCCGGAGGGCAATGGTCATCGTCTGCTCCGGTGATCACCAGCCGATGAATATCACAGATAAGTTGAGCGTTTACCGATCGATCACTGGGCTGGTTGGCAATCCATCGATAGGCCTTAATGCAGGCGGCGGCCTGGCGTTGTGAGCGGGTATAGAGCTGATCGGGAGCGCCCTCCAGGGCCTGAGCCAACTCCTTTTCGGTAAAATCAGCCCCTTCAATCCGTAAAGTAGCCGCCACCTCGCTGTTGAGCTGGGCGACGTGCAACTGCTCCACCCAGCTCCGTTGGTAAGGGATGAAGGCCATCGCAAGGACGGCGGCCTTGGCCTTGGTCAGAGCAGGGGCGATGGCCACCGGATCGTAATGAATCCAGTTGGTGGGTAGGTTATACGTGATCACGGATTGAATGTAATCAACCTTATTATCATTTCATATTTATTTCATTATTATTATAATACATTTAGAACCAGTATGATAGTGAATGGCGCACACCAGGTCATTATTAACTCATATCAGACTCATTTTCAGGTCGTATCAGGTCACTGAACATTTAGCGTTAGTACAGTATGCTTATATTGGAGGGACGGAGCCCGGCGGTTTCCTTCGTTAGGTCAAAATTTTGGGGGTCTTGATGGTCTGGTTAGGTGTTCTCCGCGGTTCAACCTTGACCTTTACGGTCCCTGTCCCGGCCTCCAGCCCCGGCTGCACCGGTGATGCCGCGGCGGCGGATAGGACGCAAGCGGAAGATTGAAGCGCCAAGTCGCCAAGGAGAGCGAGCAGTGGCAGTAGCAGGTACCAGTTACCCGCGAGCAATGAGTGTAGGGGGCATAGGGGGGCGGCCTTTTTTTTTGCTGTGCTGGGAACCATTCACCTCCTAGCCCCTATTTTAATGAGAAGGGCACAAAGTGACGGGAGTGAGGGTGTAGAGTGGATGCTTTAG
>JADFNF010000167.1 GCA_022563485.1 Fidelibacterota bacterium
TCATAGTCCTCAATTATTTAAGGCTCCCTGGTCAATCCAGGTTTCGATGAGGGTGATGGTTGCATCCGGAAGGGGCGGCTTATTCAGGGGCATACGCTTCCCCGGGGCGGTACCCTTCAGTTTCCTCACCAGCAGGCTGTTAGCGCCATCACCGGGAACCACTACAGCACCGCTCTGACTGCCCACCATGAGGTTGCTGAATGAGTCCAGGACCAGCGAAGCTTGCTTGGTGGTCGCGTTATGGCAACCGGCGATGGCGCAATTGGCATCAAAGACCGGCTGAACCGAGGCGCCGTAACTGACCAGCTCCGCCTGCCTGCCCGTAAGGGCCAGCTCCTCAGGCGAGTCGGGGGTGTTGGTGGTCAGGGTCAATATCTCAGCGAAGTCCCCTATAGCGGATGGGGCAAAGGAGATCATGAGGGACGTATCTTGCCCGCTATCGATGGTCAGGGGATAACTGAACGTGGGGAAGGTAAAGACCGAACCTGATACCGAAATGCCGGTAATCTCCAAGGGAGAAGCCCCGGTGCTCGATATGACCAGAGTGCGAGAGGAATCCTGCCCTGGCGGCAGTGACCCGAAATCCAGGCTGGTGGGTGATAGACTCATGGCGGCCAGCAGCGCGGCGGTCCCTTCCCCCGTAAGCGCGATGGTATCCACCCCGGAATTGTTGTCGCTCTCAAGGATCAGTCTTGCCCCGAGACGTCCGGCCACGGTCGGGGTGAAGCTGATCAGGAAAGTGCCTGTGGAGTCCACTTCGACATTATACTCCGGGGAACCCACCAGGGCAAAACTCAAGCTAGTATCGTTTTCGATAGACATGGTGCCTTTCAGCATACCTGGTCCGGCATTACCGATTTCCAGGGAGAGCTCCTTGGTAAAGTCGATGGTTATGACCCCGAAATCGATGGTCCCTACCTGAAGCTGCTGCGTCCCCGGCGGGAGCTCTCCCAGGTCCGTGCAGCCGCCCATGATCGACAGGGCCATGATCCCCCCCAGGGTCAACTTCTTGAAAGCATGCATCCCTTCTCGCTCGCGTGGTGTGAGTTAATGAGCGCGAAATGTAATATAAATGGGAGTAGTGAAGCAAAACGATATACAGCGCCTGTGATCATAGCCACAACGAGTCGTAAAGTCGCGTGGCTTAATCCGGATTACGGGTACAAGGGCTGGTCCGCAAGGGTGGCTCAGTTGAAGGAATTTTTTAACGTCTCGCTAGCCTCCCTTTCCACATCAATGATTTTGACGAGTCGATCGTGCAGATCATCCAGGAGTTCCTGGCTCTGGTGTGCATTGAGGGGAAAGTCGGTCGTAGCCTGGGCGGTCAGTTCATTCTGCTCCTGCCTGATGCCCTCCATTTCGGGGATGGACTCCATCCCTTTCTCCAGGAACAGGTGCTCTGTACGGGTGAGTAGCTCCTTGGTGGCCTTGAACAGCGGCACCTCATCCGGCAGGGCGGCCTGAGCCAAGTCGGTCCACAACTGCTCCGAGGTACGATAGCGTTTGGCAAGATCCTTCAAACCGGGCCGGTTGACAACCTCACTGGCTTCCTCCAGGAAATCGGCGTACATGCCCCGCAATCCACCGCCGCCGGTTTCCAGCAGCTGGATGCATTTGAAGGTCCATTGAAGTCCTACATAGAGATGCAAGCCTGGGGGAAATACTTTCAGCCAACCTTTTTTAATCCTGGCATTGTTGATCAGTTCGGCCCACTTTTCCAGACCTGGGAGGCCAAAGTTATTCTTGGGGTTCGGCGGGTTGAGCATCTTGTCCCAGCATTGGCGGATACCTGCTTCGATACCGCCGCTCAAATCGATGGGGGCAGAGGGCTTGGCTATGGTGAGGCTGCGATTGGAAAGAGCGGCAATACTCTCCCGGGCAGCGGAGAGGTCCGGTCGAGTGATGGTGATGGGGACTTGAGCCTGGTCCGCCACCAGGAAGTCGCCGCTAGCGTCTTCATAGCCGATCACGACGATGGCATGGTCACCATACTCGGTCTCCTCTGCATAGTATGGCAGGAAGCCCCGATCCACATGCAGCAGGACCGGCTGATTCCGGGTCAGAGCATCCACCAGGAATTTCTCCGCCTCCTGACTACTCCGAGTCATCTTCACCGTGGTCTCAAGGCTGAGCCGTTTGTATAAACTGTCCATATATTGGCCAAACCGGGTTTTATAGCGCTGGGCGACACCGATATAGAGTGTCGGCTCGTAGCCCTCATATTCGAAATTGAAATAGGCGAAGCCAATGCCTCCGCTGATGCCGAAGAGCATGGCCTCACTCAGGGACTTGTTGTTGTGTGCTGAGGTGGCGCCGTATAAATCCAGGATGTGCCGGATAGCCGTAGTTTCGCTGTATACACCACCGAAGGTTTCTAGTACGTTAAGATCCATTCACGTCTCCTGGGTCAAAATAAGCAGTAATCGATTTAATATATTTTAGATGAAGAAGTTCATACATAAAATATAGATGGATTGTATAACTTAGTAAGTTGATAGACAAAGGGGGTAAAGTAAAGGAAAAGATAAAAAGAAACGGAGGTTTTCCTATCGCATACCTGCGTAATCCGGTCCGCCTAAAATCCCCAATAACTCCTTGTGCACCCGTCCGTTGCTGGCGAGTACGCGCCGTCCACTGAAAGGCATGGCGCCACCCAGCCAGTCGGTTGTTCGCCCCCCGGCCTCCCGGCAAATCAGGTCACCGGCACATACGTCCCAGGATTTGAGATTGGCCTCGTAGAACGCATCGAACCGTCCGTCTGCCACGTAGCACAGGTCCAGGGCAGCGGCCCCTAATCTCCGTACACCCTGGCTGCGGCCGTACAGTTCCCGGTGAAGGTCGAAACTTCGGTCATAAACCTCATCGTGGGTATAGGGAAATCCGGTAACCAGCAGGGCCTCCTGCAGGGCCACAACTTTGCTCACCCGGATAGGGTTACCGTTGAGGGTCGCGCCCCGACCCCTGACGGCCACATACTCCTCATCCCGGGCCGGGTTAAGAATCAGTCCCACCATCGTTTTTCCGTCCACCTGATACCCGATGGACACCGCAAAAATCGGCAAGCCGTGGACGTAATTAGTAGTGCCATCCAGGGGGTCGATAACCCAGCGCGGAGCGGAGGGATTCATCTGCTCGTAGTGCCCTTCCTCGGCCAGAATGTTGTGGTCCGGGAAAGCCTCGCGGATGGCAGCCACAATGACCGCTTCACTTGCCAGGTCGGCCTCGGTAACTAGGTCTACCGCACCCTTCTTTACCACCTCCTTCAGGTGGCGGAACTTGTCCATGAGGATCCGCCCGGCCTGCCGGGCCGCTGCCTGGGCTACGTCCAGAGGCGCTTCAAAATCGAGGTCGACATCCTTCACCGGAGTGGGCAATCCAGGGCACGGTCAGCGAGCGGGGTAGCGGCATGGAGATGGACTCCCTTACGAGACATTTTGCTGTAGATGTTCCTGATAGGTCAGGTGTTCCTTGGAAAAATATTCGTGGGTCATGACCTTGACGGTACCGGTTAAGAATATGACGGCGATCAGGTTGGGGATAGTCATCAGGCTGAGGGCAATATCACCAAAATTCCATACGAAAGCCAAGGGTAATATAGAGCCCAAGAAGGTGAACAGAACATAGAACCAGCGGTAAGGACGAATGGCTCGGGGTCCGAAGAGGTATTCGATGGAACGATCACCATAATAGCTCCAGGCCACCATGGTGGTGTAGGCAAACAGGAAAACGGAGCTGTTGACGATGAAGCTTCCCAACTGTGGGACCAGACTGAACCCGGTGACGAAGGCTGCGCGGGTGAGGGCAGCGCCTGTCAGGGAAGTGGACTCCAGCACGCCTGTCGACAGGATGGCAACACCGGTCATGGTGCAGACAACGAGGGTGTCGATGAAGGGCCCCATGAGTGCCACTGCCCCCTCCCGTACCGATTCCTTGGTCTTGGCAGCGGCATGGGCAATCGGCGCTGATCCCTGACCCGCCTCGTTGGAATACAGCCCCCGGCGTACCCCCCACATCAGGACGGTGATGAACCCGCCCCAACCGGCCTCCAGGGAAAATGCTTCACTGAAGATGGACATGAGGCTCGGCAGGATGGCGCTCGGCCTCGACAGGAAAATGACCAGGGCGCCGCCTACATAGAGGATCGCCATGGTGGGCACCAGGCGGCTGGCCACGGCGGCGATGCGTTTGATGCCACCGATAATCACCATGCCCACCAAGGCGGCAATGACCAGCCCGGACAGCCAGAAGGGCACTCCATAGACATTTACGGTCTGGGCGATGGTGTTGGCCTGGTTCATGTTGCCGGTGCAAAATGAGCAGATCACGGCCAGGCTTGCAAATGCGACGGCCAACGGCTTCCAGGATGGACCAAGGCCCCTCTCTATATAATACATGGGGCCACCAGAGGCGGAACCGTCTTCGTGGATGGTCCGATAGTGATGGGCCAGAGTACATTCAGTATACTTCAGAGCCATGCCCAACAGGGCGGTCATCCACATCCAGAAGAGGGCTCCGGGTCCTCCGAGGCGCAGAGCCAGGGCCACACCGGCGATATTGCCAATGCCGATGGTGGCGGAAAGGGCTGCTGAAAGAGCCTGGAAGTGGGTTA
>JADFNF010000168.1 GCA_022563485.1 Fidelibacterota bacterium
AGTACAATTATCTCAGCCCCGGACTGACACTGTCTGATTTCGCAGTGGATTTTTCAGGCGACACCCTGATACTGAAATTCTATGCCACTTTCGAAGAAGATGTACCCAGTACAATCATAACCGAAACATACATCAAGCGCGATACCCTTGATCTGCCAACGGCCGACCCGGCCACCACCTGGTTTATGACAGATACATCTGTGGTACTTTCCCATACAGAAAGCGGTATTACAATCCGTTACACAATTGACGGCACCACACCTACCTCTTCAACCACTGTCGCTGCGGCATAGTTGGCCAGGACCGCAGCCTCCCGGGGGGTTGCCCCAGCGAGCAGACTCATGGCATAGGTGCTGATGACCGTATCGCCGGCGCCACAGACGTCCGCCACTTTCCGGGCACGAGTGGGAATCCGATGATACCCCTCATGGTCAAACAGGTCCATCCCCTGGGAGCCCCGGGTGATGAGCACTACCTCAACGTTTAACTGCTCCCGCAGTGCCTGGCCGGCGATTTGGATATCCTCATCGGTCTGCAGGGACTTCCCGTAAAAATGTTCAGCTTCGGCCTGGTTGGGTTTGATGAGACTGACTCCGTGATAACTGTCCAGGTGATCTACTTTCGGGTCCACGAATACGGGGCAGCCAATCTTTTCGGCCTGGCCGCAGACCAACTCGATGATCCCCCGCGTCAGGGTGCCCTTATGATAATCCTGCAACACTAGCGCAGTGGCGTCCTCCAGGGCCCTTTCGACGGCAGCCGCCAGCTCCTGGACCAAGTGATCGGACGGCGGGGCGGTGGACTCCATGTCCAGTCGGACCACATGTTGAGATTCGGCAATGACCCTGGTTTTTTCAGTGGTGGGGCGCGACGCATCCGGGATGATCTCATGGTCGATGTCATAGTGGGATAGGGTACGTTCAATCTGCTCACCCGCAGCGTCGACGCCCGATACCCCTACCAGCATGACCTCGGCCCCCAGGGAGCGCAGGTTGTAGGCCACGTTCGCCGCGCCACCGGGTCGATGGTCGATGCGGTCTATCGCCACCACCGGAACCGGTGCCTCGGGGGAGATGCGCGACACCGATCCCCACACGTAGGTATCGAGCATGATATCACCCAATACCACCACCCGTTGGCGGGAAAACTGTTTGCGCAGCTCGTGGAACCGTTCAGGTCGCATGTTCAGGTTTGCGAACCAGACGGTTGATACCGGTCATTTCCGGAGGAATATCCATATCCAGGTAGGTTAGAATGGTGGGGGCAATGTCGGCGAGCTTCCCAACGCCCTCAAGTTGGGCATTATTCCCCGGGACCACCATGACAAATGGGACCTTGAGGGTGGTGTGGGCCGTATGGGGCTGACCCGTTTCCGGGTCGATCATCATTTCCACATTACCGTGGTCGGCGGTGAGGAACAGGGCCGCGCCTTGCCCCTGAGTAGCGGCGAGAATGCGCCCTACCTCCCGGTCTACATGCACCATGGCCGAAATAGCTGCATCCAACTTCCCCGTATGTCCCACCATATCGGGGTTGGCAATATTGAGGATAATGCCCTCGTAGGCCCCACCCTCGATGGCCTCCACCGCCCGGTCCCCCACTTCTTCGACGCTCATGGCGGGCTTGAGGTCGTAGGTGGCTACCCGGGGCGAGGGAACCAGTATGCGGTCCTCGCCGGGAAACTTTTGTTCATCCCCCCCATTGAAAAAATAGGTTACGTGGGCGTATTTCTCGGTCTCTGCCAGCCGGAGCAGCCGGTAACCGGCCCTGGAAAGGACCTCAGGAAAGGTGCTGGTAAGATTTTCCGGCGGATAGAGGGCCGGGAACGAAAAGGACTCATGGTAGCGGGTCATGGAGCGCAGATCCACATCCAATCGCTCAACAGGAAACTCGGTGAAGTCCGGCTCCGAGAGCGCTCGAATGAGCTGGCGCATGCGGTCAGGGCGGAAATTCATGGCCAGCAGAGCATCCCCGGAGGCGATCCTGCCGCCCTCGCCGATAATTGCGGGCTGGATGAACTCATCCCCGATACCCTCGGTATAGGCGGCCTGGATGGCGGCGTCTGCAGTAGGGTAGACTTGCCCGGTACCATGCACCAACATGCGGTAGGCCTTTTCGGTCCGATCCCAGCGTTGATCCCGGTCCATGGCAAAGTAGCGACCAATCACGGTGGCGATCACACCGACGCCCAACGCTTCCATCCAGCCGGTCACCTGCTTCAGGTAACCCTCCCCAGCATGCGGCGAGGTGTCCCGGCCGTCCATAAAGGCATGGAAGTAAACCCGCGTGAGTCCCTCCGCCTGGGCCAGCTCCAACAGGGCTCTAAGATGCGTGAGTTGACTGTGTACCCCGCCTTCACTGCACAGCCCCATGATCTGGTAGGCGCCGCCCCGGCCCGACACCCGGCGCATCTGCTCCAGGAGTTGGGGGTGCTTGTGGAAACGGCCCGCCTCGATATCGTTATCAATGCGCACCAGGTCTTGCTCGACGATTCGGCCTGCACCCATGTTCATGTGTCCCACTTCCGAATTCCCCATCACCCCATCGGGAAGGCCAACCGCCTTGCCGGAAGTCTCCAACGGAATCATGGGGTGATCGTGCAACAGCCGATCCAGGGTCGGAGTGTGAGCCAGCCGTGCGGCATTGCCTTCCGACTCGTCCCGCAAGCCAAAACCGTCCAATATCACCAGAATAAATTTGAGCATCTTAGTCCTTCGGTTTTGAATCGGTCGTTTCGGCTGGGGAGTCGTCCGGCTTTTCAGGAAGTGCCACCATCAGGACCAGATAGAGCAGAATAGCCGTCCCATAGAAGAAGGCCCCGGCCACCCATAGGACACGGACCAGGGTGGCGTCGACCTTAAAGTACTCGGCAACGCCGCCACAGACGCCCACGAGCTTGCGATCGTCACGGCTGCGATAGAGCCAGCCCTTACCCGCAGCGGCACGACCGAAGGTATAAAGGATATAGATCCCGACCAACACCAGCACGAGAGGTACAACATCCCGTGATTGGAGGTGGACCCCCGGGATGATGGGCCAATAGATGAAGCGAAATTGACTGCCCCATAGGACAGCGCCCATGGCCACCAGCACCAGACCCCACCAGAAGCGCCCCTTGCCAACCCCTTGTGGCTCAGGGAGCGGTTTTTTGGCCGGTGCTTCCTCCTCAAGGGGGATGATGACCCAGGCAATGATGTAGAGGATGAGCCCGATGCCGCCAAATAGAATCCCGATGGCGCCAAACAGAATAAGGATAAGCCAAACGAGCCGGATCAGCACGGGGTCGAGCCTGAAATAATCCCCCAAGCCACCGCACACGCCTCCCAGAATGTGGTTGGCCCTGGATCGATACAGCCTTTTCATGATTATCTACCTCAATTGGGGTGTGTCTTCATTGGTCTGTACAGGGCCTACTTCATCACTGGAGGCTCCCTCCGATGCCCCCTGTGCCAAGGCCGCCAGATGCCCGGAGACTGACTGAGCCAATCCACCCAGGTGGTAGCCGCCTTCCAGGAAGGAAATGATCCTGCCTTCACACAGTTCCCCAGCCAGACGCACCACCACATCGGTCATCCGTGTAAAGCCCTCGTCGGTCACACGCATATGGGCTAAAGGATCGTGTTCATGGGCATCGAACCCGGCGGATATGAGGATAAGCTCCGGGCGATAGCCCAATATCGCATCCGCTAAGGGGCCTTCAAAGATCTGCAGGTAGTCGGTGTCGTCTTTATGGGCTGACAGGGGGAAGTTACGATTATACGTGCGCCCCTGCCCCATGCCCTCTTCATCACTGCGACCGGTGCCGGGATAGAGTGGAAACTCATGGGTACTCACATAAAAGACCTGATCCGTCTCGTAAAATATCGCCTGGGTCCCGTTGCCATGATGCACGTCCCAATCGATAATTGCGATCCGTTCCACCCCGTAGGTCCGGCGGGCATAGACCGCTGCCAGGGCGATGTTGGCAAACAGACAGAAGCCCATGGCACGGTCAGGGAGCGCGTGATGTCCGGGAGGCCGTCCCAGGATGAAGGCCGTCCTGGACTGGCCGGAAAGTACATCATCGGTGGCCTGCAGGCCGGCTCCCACCACCTTCAGCGCTGCCTGCAGGGACCCTACGGATACTTCGGTGTCCGCCCCATCCACGACTGCCGGACCCCGACCAGTCGCCTCCGCTATGAATTGAATGTACGCCCGGGGGTGAACCAAGGCAATCTCATCGAATGTGGCTGCCCTGGCTTGAACCTTATGGATGGCATCCCATTGGCCGGTCCGTTCCAACAGGTCCCGGATAGCAATGAGACGATCAGGTGATTCCGGGTGTCCCGGGCTCACCTGATGCTGGGCGCAGTCAGGACTCCAATAGAGGGTTAAGGGGATCACCGCGGACCTGGGAAACTACCTTTCGGATGACTGGGGTCCAGAGGACCTGGGCTGGGAGCTCCGGGACCGCCGCGATCGATCGTCCTGGGAACGGGAACCCCGATGACCACCGCGACTGCCATTGCCACTGCCGCTTCTACTGCCACTGCCACTTCTACTGCCACTGCCACTGCCACTGCTACTGCCACGGCTACTGCCACTGCCACTGCCACTGC
>JADFNF010000169.1 GCA_022563485.1 Fidelibacterota bacterium
GGTCCTCCCTATCGTTGGGGCACTACAAAAAACTCCGCATCGGGGCGGCCTTTTACCGGGTTCGCAGTCGGACGAAAGATTTGCCCCTGCGCCCCATTTATAACCTTGATCTTATCAGTCTGTCCCTCAGTCCCCGCTATCTGAAGTATTACCAGGTTACCCGCGTGAATAATTTCGGGCGCATTGAAGATATCCCGATCGGCTATCTGTTCAATGTTGTGGTGGGAAAGAATTTCTACCACGCCGCCCCCAACACCCCTGATTATTACTTTCGTGTCGATGTGAAGGTTGCAGCGCGGGTGAACCGGAAACTCTACTGGGGCTATCGAGCCTCCGCCTCATCGTTTCTGATCGGGAACGAGTTCAGGGACGCCACCACCGACTTCGAGGTGCTCCAACACTATCGACTGACCTCCTTCCAGACCCTGGCGACCAGACTACGGGGTATTTTCGGCACCAACTGGATCCCCTATCGCCAGCTCACACTGGGCGCTCCCACGGGTTTGCGGGGTTACCCGGCCTATGCGCTCAGGGGCCAGCGCCTCGTGCTACTGAATATTGAAGACCGGGTCTTTACGCCCCTGAAATTCTGGATGTTCCGTTTCGGCGGAGTCATTTTTTTTGATGCAGGCCAGGTTTGGCAGGAATCAGAATCCCCGGACCTTCAGCAGCTGCGTACCTCCTATGGCTTCGGTCTTCGCATCGAGAACACCATGCTGCCCGGTTACGGAATTACACGCATCGATTTTGTCTTTACGCCACAGTCCAATGGTTTGGCGGAGGTCATCATCAGCTCCGATCAGCTGTTCCGTGGGTTCCTGGGCATGGGCTTCATCGCTCCCAGCGCTATCCGGTGAGGCCGGTGGCCTATTAAAAATCCCCCGGACCATTCCCGGAGGCTCCGTGGTGGCCGCCACCACCCCCCGTGCAACCGGCAACCCGATCATCCGGTCTCCGAGCCAGGACCGCTTTGTTAACAAGCTGGAGTTGACGATTCCTGCGGGTAGGGAAGATGCATAATGCCGGTCCAGAGAGGACACCTTCGAATGTCCTCCCCAATCGTGTAGGCCGTCCACAGATCGACACAATAGAAAAGCCCTGCCGGTTGGCAGGGCCATCCTATCAGTGAAGGTTATGCCAGGACCGGCTACACCACGCTCATCACCAGCAGGCCGATCATGACGATAAGGGCTACAAAAATGGCGGCCACGCCGTAGTTCTTGTTCCGGATTTCGGCCCATTCATCGATGTCGGTGGAGATGAGTCCGAAAATCCAGATGGCCAGGGCCGTGCCTAAAGAAAAGCCGATGGAAACGGCCAGCGCCCAGCCGATGGTCCTTAGGTAAAGTATGAGGGTATCGCCAAAAGATAACACGTCAGGCCTCCTTGGTTAAGTCCACTGTATTTGTCGAAGGAATTCAGAAGATTTTATCTTTCCCGTACGCAGCTGCTCCACCAGGTTGATACTGGCGCTGGTCATGATCAACAAGTTGTCCGCCTTCGGGATGGTCACGATGACATTGATGGTATGAACGACAATGCCCGTACGAGCAATTGCCTGACCAGCGGCAATATACCCAATCATCATCACCTCTTCGAAATTGTTCCGTCGGCTTTTCAACATGAGTTGGAATACCGTGTGATCGGTTTCCACCCCGTCCAAACTCATTTGGCTCAAGTCAACGGAAACGCGGTAAGAGGTACAGATCTGCTGCACAATGCTGTAAAAGCGAATATTGGATAGGGCCGGTGTAGCCAGCACTAACAGCCATCCCAAAATCAGTGATGTGGAAATTATCCTTCTGTGTTTGCCACAACGTGACACGTAAGGTCCCTCCTGCTTTGAAATGTTGGGTGAATGCTTCTTTGCGATTAGTGGCGCTATGGGATTTTAAACAACGGTTACTGCGATAGCAAGGGATACCATTGCAATCGTCCTGCTCCTCCCAGTTGACTTCTTGTTTTCCCGATGGAGCCTTCACCGTTAAGACCGAACCGGCTCCCCGTTTCGGGTGGGCGATCAGCCACAGGATTGTTTAACTTTCCAGCAAGCCCCGTGGTTGTGAGCCACACATAAATCGATCACAGAGAGGTGGGAAATGCCGACCATCCGGCGGTTCACCCCCATTCTCTGATCGGTTCGAAATTGATTGGGAATGACTAATTTTAATCCTTCATATAATCAATAATATAGGTGATCGGTAATCCGTGCCCACCCTAAACCCTACAACCCGGTGGCTCAGCGGGTTATGGCTGGGATTATTGCTGGGGCTGGCCGTGAGCTGCCGCAACCAGCCTGATTTCAGGCCCACAGTCCTGCTCATCTCCCTGGAGGGTTTTCGGTGGGACTACCAGGAACAAGCCGACACACCGAACCTCGATCGTCTGGTGGCCACCGGTGTCAAGGCCCAGGCCCTGATACCCGTTTTCCCCACCGCTTCCATGCCCAATCTCTACTCCCTGGTAACGGGACTTTACCCCGAGAACCACGGTATCGTTTCCGATCTCATGTACGACCCGGTGTTCGACGCCACTTATGACGCCCGTATCCTGGAAACTGTGGGTGAGGGCCGCTGGTATGAAGGCGAACCCCTGTGGGTTACGGCGAGAAAGCAGGGGCTGAATAGTGCTACCCTCTTCTGGCCCGGATCTGACGCCGAGATCCAGGGCCGGCAACCCGCCTATGTGCAAGGTGACGCTGACGGCCGGTCCCGCTCCGAATGGGTGGACCAGGTGCTGGCTTGGGTGGACCTGCCCCTGGACCGCCGCCCCGCCTTCATGGCCCTGAGCCTCATCCTCGGTGATGTATCCGGACGCATGGACCCTCATTCCCCGGCACTGTCAATGGCGATCCAGCAAATAGACAGCACCCTGGGCCAGTTGTTTCATGGCTTTGTACAGCGCGGTGTCATGGAGAAAATTGATATCGTGATCGTATCGGATCACGGGATGACCCAGACCGATTCCACCCAGGTTATCTTCCTGGACGATTACGTGGAACTCGATCAGGCCGGGGTCATCGATTGGTCCCCCATCTTGGGTCTGCGCCCCGATGAAGGTGTGCAGGAAGATATCTACAACGCGCTCAAGGGCGCCCATCCCCATCTGCAGATTTACCGGCGGGAGGAAGTGCCGTTCAGGCTGCATTACTCCAATCACTATCGCATCCCGCCTATTGTAGGTCTTGCCGATGTGGGCTGGTCCATCACGACCCATGAGCTCTATGCCGCAGACCCGGCCCCCTTCGGCACCGGCAGCTATGGCTACGACCCGCGCTACCCCGCCATGCGCGGCATCTTCATCGCCCGGGGACCCAGCTTTCAAAACGGTCTGGTGGTGGAACCGTTCCAGAGCATACACATCTATAATCTTATCACCAGGGTATTGGGCTTAGCCCCCGCCCCCAACGATGGGAAGCTCGACTCAGTCAGTGCGATGTTGGCCCCGTAGGGGGTGATAAGATGACGGCCTGACTATCCCCTTCCGGAGGTCACACCACCGGCGTAACTTTCCTGGCCATGTTGCCCCTCTCTTTTTCAGGATCCCTGGCTCTCATATTTATGGCCGCCCTCATCGGGGCCCTACCCCCCCTGTTGGGCCGCTGGAATGATCACCAGCTCCACCTGTTCGTGGGTTTCGGGGCCGGCGTCTTCCTGGGAGCGGTCTTCTTCCACCTCATTCCCGAGGCCATCATAAGCCAGCCGTACCCGCTGACCAATTTCATGATATTAAGCGGTTTCATGCTGGTCCTCTTTGTCGAGCGGGTCTTGGTGCGTCGCGGCAACCGCGCCCAGATCAACCAAGCCGAGCGCCGGCATCAGGTGGTGGGGATCTCTGCCCTCGTCGGCTTGAGCATCCACGGTTTCCTGGCCGGGATTGCCCTGGGCGTTGGCTTTGTGGAGCCCCGGGTCGCCCTGGTGATCTTCCTGGCCATCATCACCCATAAAACCACAGCGGCCTTTTCCCTGGCCACGGTGTTCAAACTGTCAGGCTTCTCGACTCGGCGGTCCCTCGGAATGCTGGCTGTGTTTGCCCTCTCGACACCGGCCGGGGCCCTCTTTTCCCTGCCTCTGCTGAACACCCTCAGCACCATCCACTTCGCCATTCCCACCTCACTGGCGGCGGGCACATTCATCTACGTGGCGACCATGGATCTCCTGCCGGAGGCCTTTCACGATTACCGCAAACCACTGGGACCGTTTGTCGCCCTGAGTATCGGCATCCTCCTCATGATGCTGGTTACCCTGGTGGGTGGATAATAACGCCGAGTCAAAGGTTGGTGCGAGGCGGGTAGCTGCCCGCTTATCCGGGCTGAGTCCTTCAGGGGAAGTGCGACCGGGTTACGATCTCCGGCGGTGACGGGAGACAGAATATAAGGTGACGATCACCAACCAAAAGAGTTAAAAATCGCCGCTCAAGTGCCGCATGACCAACTCTTCCACCACACCCAGTTCACTGAAGCTGAGGACAAACTCAACGGCAGCCGCCACATCCTCAGGTCTGAGCATTCGGTGACGCGGGATGTCGTGGCCCAGTTGGTCCCACCATTCCGTGTCGGTGGCCCCTGGAA
>JADFNF010000170.1 GCA_022563485.1 Fidelibacterota bacterium
GGTGGCCGGATTTTACCGGTACCGGCTGGCGGAGGCGAACCAGCTCCCGGTCCTGGGCAGCCTCACCGAATTTGACTTGGTCAATGAACGGAGTGAGAATTTTGGCTTGGGCAACCTGGCAGGGAAGGTCTGGGTAGCCGATTTTATCTTCACCAGCTGCGCCGGCCCATGTCCCCTCATGAGCCAAAGGATGGCCGCCCTGCAACGGACCTTTCGGCCACAGCCGCAATTCCGGTTGGTATCCTTCAGCGTGGACCCCGAATACGATACGCCTGAGGTTCTGTCGGACTATGGCCGGCAGTATGGCGCGGCACGCGACCGCTGGACTTTTCTGACCGGGAGCCCTGCGGACATTCAGGATGTGACGGTGAACGGTTTCCACCTGGGGTCGGTCGAAGAACCCATTTACCACAGCACGTTGTTCACCCTGGTGGATGGGCAGGGACGTATTCGCGGCTACTACGACAGCAACGATGCTCAGACCCTTGAATCGCTGGTGGATCATATTCAGTTGCTCCTCACGACCCTTTGATGTCGATCTCATCCCTGCCGGCGTTAAACGCCTCCCTCAACGCTACCTGCGCGGTGCTGCTGGTGACCGCCTACCTATTTATCCGCCGGAAAAAGGTCATCGCCCACCGGAACACCATGCTGGCGGCCACGACCGTGGCGGCCCTGTTCCTCGTCTCCTACCTTTATTATCACTACCAGGTAGGCTCCGTCCCTTTCCAGGGGCACGGGCCGCTACGAACCTTTTACTTTACGATACTCATCAGCCATACGATATTGGCTGTGGCCATCGTTCCATTGGCGGCCATAACCCTCTATCGGGGACTCAGCAAACAGGTTGCACGCCACCGAAAAATCGCTCGCTTCACCCTGCCCATCTGGCTGTATGTTTCCGTCACCGGGGTGATGATCTATTGGATGCTCTACCGCATGGACGTCAGCTAGCCCCCTGAAGGGGGCCGGTCGATGAATCAGGCTGCATTTGACGCGGGCCGCAGTTGTAATTTTAAATCGTAGGTTCTGACCCCCAAACGATCGATGGTAGCAACCTTGCATAACGAGCTCACTGATATCAATACCTTCACCCGGCGCTTGACCGTGGAGGTGCCCTGGGAAGAGTTGGAAGACGAGTACCGGGCCTTCCTCCAAAAATTCACCAGGAAAATCAAACTGCCTGGCTTCAGAAGAGGGAAAGTTCCCCCGCGAATTGTGCGCCGGCAATACGGAAACCTGGCAGAGGCTGAGTTCGCCGAAGGCATTGTCCAGGAGTACTATCAGACCTCGGTGGCTGATTCGGGCCGGGAACCCATTAGCCAGGCCACCATTCGAGGGGTCCATTTTCATGAGGGGGAAGCGTTGCGCTTCGAAGCTACTTTCGAGGTGGAGCCGGAAGTGAGTCTGCCCGCCTATCACAAGGGCATGAAGTTCCAGCAGATCTTCATTGATAGCGACGATGAAGATGTGTCCCGAGCCATTGAGGAGTTCCGCCTTCAGCAGGCTCAGTTGCAGACCGTGGAGGGTGGGATCGAGGAAGATCACTTCGTGATGCTCGATCTCCAGGAGGTGGACGAGAACGGTACCCCTATTATCGGCCGGAAGATGGAGAACCAAAATGTTCATCTTAGCCCCAATGGACCGTTTGGGGGGGAGAACCTGGCCAGCCTGCGAGGCGCCCGAGTGGGGGACATTCGCCGTGTCATCCTCACCGATGAATCCGGGACGCCCACCAATTTTGAAGTGACGGTACGGCAGGTGAGCAAACGGCTGCTGCCGGATATTGATGACATTTTTGCCAGGGAAGCAGACGCCAAGGCCGACAATGTCGATCAGCTGAAAGAGAATGTCAATCGAAGGATAAGAGCTTCTTTCGAGCGCCAGGGGAACAAAAACCTCACGCACGAGATTGCCGATCATTTTGTGCGCAATGCCCAACTGGAGGTCCCCACCTCCATGTTTGATAATTACATTGATAACCTGATTGCCGATATGGAGAGAGAGGGGCATGAGGGAGCCTCCATGGAGCGGACGGAGGTGGTCGAGCGACATAAGGCGTCCGTTATTTGGAATATCAAGTGGTACCTGTTGCGCAAGCGATTGATCAAAGAGGAAGAAATTACCGTTGACGATGCCGCAGTGGAACAGCGCATTGAGGAGCTGGCTGCACAAGACGAGGATCAGGCCCAGCAGATCAAGAACTTCTATCGCCGCCCGGAAAATCGTCGGACCTTGAGAGAGGATATTTTATCAGACAAGTTGTTTGAGAAGCTGAAAAGCTATGCCAAGATCAAAATCATCCACAAGCCGTCTAGCGAATTAAGAAAGGTGAGTTAGCCTGATATGAACGAAAGGAATAGCGTGCTCGTCCCCATGGTTGTCGAACAAAGTTCCCGAGGCGAACGGGCCTTCGACATTTATTCCCGGCTGCTGAAGGAACGAATCATTTTCCTCGGCACCCCCATCAACGATACCGTCTCCAGCCTGGTCATCGCCCAGATGCTCTACCTGGAAGCTGAGGAACCGGAGAAGGATATTTTCCTGTACATCAACAGTGCCGGTGGCGTGGTCAGTTCGGGCATGGCGATCGTCGATACCATGAACTTCATCAAGCCTGAGGTGGCCACTATCTGTATGGGCCAGGCGGCCAGCATGGCGGCCTTGTTGCTGGCGGCTGGCGCCAAGGGTAAGCGGTCAGCGTTGCCCAACGCCCGTATTATGATCCATCAGCCCATGGGCGGCGTTGAAGGCCAGGCATCGGATATTGAGATTCATGCCACGGAGATCATCCGCCTCAAAAAGAACCTGAACAAGATCCTGGCCGGATTCACGGGCCGGAGCCTCAAACGGATTGAGAAGGACACGGACCGTAACTATTTCATGACGGCCGATGAAGCCAAGGATTACGGCCTCATCGACGATGTGCTCCATAAGCGCGACTGACCCGTGGCCGGAACTGACGATCATCACCCGCCGCCGCCCATTAATCCGGCCCAGGTCTGTTCATTCTGCCATCGTCCAGCCAACGAAGTGGAGGTATTGGTAGGGGGGCCGGAAGGGGTGCGCATCTGCGACCGATGTGTCTGGTCCTCTGCGGAGGTAGTCCAAAAAGCGATTCGTCAGCGGAAAGACCTGGTTATGGATCGGGTTCCGCGACCCAAGGAGATCAAGGCCGAGCTGGACCAATACATCATTGGACAGGAGCGGGCCAAGCGGACCGTGGCCGTGGCGGTCTACAATCACTACAAGCGCATCTCGACCCACATTGATGAGCATGACGATGTGGAAATCGAAAAGAGCAACATCCTGCTGGTGGGCCCTACCGGTACGGGCAAGACCCTTATCGCCCAGACGCTGGCACGCTTCCTGAATGTCCCCTTTGCCATCGCCGATGCCACGGCCCTCACCGAGGCCGGGTACGTGGGGGAAGATGTGGAGAACATCCTCCTGCGGCTGCTCCAGGCCAGCGACTTTGATATCCCTCGGGCCGAACGGGGCATCATCTACATCGATGAGATCGACAAGATCAGCCGCAAAGAATCCAACATTTCCATCACCCGGGATGTGTCGGGGCAGGGGGTCCAGCAGGCGCTGCTGAAAATCCTGGAAGGGACCATCGCCAGCGTCCCCCCCAAGGGTGGGCGGAAGCATCCCGAGCAGGACCTGCTCAATATCGATACCCGGAATATCCTCTTCATTTGTGGCGGCACTTTCGATGGCATCGAGACCATTATCCAGCATCGGGTCGAAGCCGCCACTATGGGCTTTAACGCACCGGTCAAGGATAAGGAATCGGTGAGCACATCCGCCCTGCTCCAGCAGGTTGAACCGGAGGACCTGATTCGGTTCGGGTTCATCCCTGAGCTGGTGGGCCGCCTGCCGGTGATCTACGCCCTGGAGGACCTGGACGAGGAGGCCATGCTGTCCATCCTGACCAAGCCGCGCAATGCCCTGCTCAAGCAATACCAGAAGCTGTTCAGGATGGAAAACATCGATCTGGTCTTTGAAAGTGGGGCCCTGAAAGAGGTGGTTCGCCTGGCCGTGAAGCGCAAGACCGGCGCCCGGGCTCTGCGGTCCATTCTGGAAGGGGCCATGCTGGACATCATGTATACCCTGCCTTCCCTCAAAGGGATTGAGCAGTGCGTCATCACCAAGCAGGTGCTGACCGCCGGAGCCGAACCCACCCTGATCCACCGCCGCAAGCGGGCGTAGTCCTTCATCAGCGGTCAGCCGTGAGGCGCAGGTCGCGCAAGCAGCGCAGGTAACGTAAGCAGCGAAAGACAAGGGTCCAACCCCATCGTAACGTGGCCCATGGACCGCCTGAGCAAGGGTGATATCATGGAGAGCGTCAGCCGGGTCTTTCTGGCGCGGCAGCTGCGGGACAGGGGGGCGCCCCTGGACTTCATCGATTTCCTTACCGCCACGATCCGCACCGATGGGGGGCTGTACAGCTTCGACCGGCACGGCCCCCTGCTGGAGATCGCCCGGCGGCTGCCGAACCTGACGGAGGCCTGGATCCTCAAGGGGGCCCAGGTGGGG
>JADFNF010000013.1 GCA_022563485.1 Fidelibacterota bacterium
CGGCAATATATCCGCTGGAGCCGTCGACGTTGGTCACCGGGCCTGCGCCGGCCGCCACCAGCTCGTGCTGAATGACGCCCACACCACCGCCGATGTCCAGCAGGCTTTGCCCCTCTAATCCTTGGTCCTTGAAGAAAGTGATGAGCGCTTTGGTGAGCCCCGAGGGACCTTTTTTGCGGTAGTTCTTCAGCTCCCTTTTGGCCATCTTCTCGCTAAAGATGACTTCGATGCCGTCGCACTGGCAACTGGCCATAATATTCCCCTGTCTCGTTGGTGGTGGGCGTCAAGTTACGGGTTACAGGGCGCGAGTGGTCAGTGATCAGTTATCGGTTGTCAGTGGCGATTGCAACGGCCGGAGCGGAGGCGAAAAGCGGCCCCCGTATGTTAAATGTTAAGCGGTGGCACGATTTTGAGCATGGGTTGGATGCCCCGCAATCCCACAATGTGAAACACGAAACTTGAAATCCACCCCAAGCCCCCTCCCGTAAAAAGAGATGGTCACCCCGCACCAAGTGAGGGGTCTCAATTAACTATTCCGTTCAGATTCCTCTCCCGAATTTTCGGGATCGGGATGACATGCTTTTTTCAAAGTAGCAGTAGGCAAAACCTGGAACTTGCAACCTGAAACCCGTCGCTCGCCCCTTATCCCTCACTCCTGATCGGCCGGCTGGCGGACTGACAACTATTTGTCAGCGATTCCCCACTTAACCCTACCGCCCCTTCATCGGGAAACTGTAAATTGCGGATTACCGTGAACGCTTACCACGCAGAGGAAATTCGGGTCAAAGGGGCCCGCGAACACAACCTTCAAAATATAGATATTTCCATACCCCGCAACCAGTTGGTGGTCATAACCGGGCTGTCGGGGTCGGGCAAAAGTTCGCTGGCTTTTGACACCATCTATGCCGAAGGGCAGCGCCGCTACGTAGAGTCGCTCTCCTCCTATGCCCGGCAGTTTCTCGGCCTCATGGAAAAGCCCGATGTCGATTCCATCGAAGGCCTCTCGCCGGCCATCTCCATCGAGCAGAAATCGACCAGCCGCAACCCCCGCTCCACCGTGGGCACCATTACGGAGATCTACGACTACCTGCGGCTCCTGTACGCCCGCATCGGTGTGCCCCACTGCTACAACTGCGGCAAGCATGTTCACCGGCAGACCGTCCAGCAGATGGTCGACCATATCCTTGAATTCGAGGAAGGGACCCGTATGCAGCTGCTGGCGCCGGTGGTGCGGGGGCGCAAGGGCGAGTACAAGGGGGTCCTCAAGGAGATTCAGAAGGAGGGCTTCGTCCGGGTGCGCATTGACGGCAAAATCCGCGAGCTCTCCGACAAAATTATCCTGCATAAAAACAAGAAGCACTCCATTGAGGTGGTTGTCGACCGGCTGATCATGAACAGCGATATCAAGGAGCGCCTCACCGAGTCGGTGGAACTGTCGGTGAAGATGGGTTCGGGCCTGCTCATCGTCAACGTCTCGCCGCCTACCGGGGGATCGAAAAAAGGGACCGATCACCTCTTCAGCGAGCACCTGTCGTGTCCCGATTGCGAGATCAGTTACGAGTCGCCCGAGCCACGCATGTTCTCGTTCAATTCACCTTTCGGCGCCTGCCCCACCTGCGACGGTCTCGGCACCCAGATGGAAATTGATCCGGACATAGTCGTTCCTGACAAAAGCAAGAGCCTCATCCAGGGAGCGGTGCTGCCTATCGGTGAGCAGCCTCGTGGAGGCTGGTACAGCTCGATCATTAAAAGCTTGGCCCAGCATTTCGATTTCCGGTTCACCACCTCCTGGAAGCGGCTACCGGAAGTGGCGCGGCATGCCATCCTATATGGCACCGACCCCGACACGGAGCTGACCATGCAGTATGCTTCCAAGCGGTGGAAGGGCGAGTATACCGGCGGCTTCGAAGGGGTCATCCCTAATTTGAAAAGACGCTACACCCAGACCCGCTCCCCCGGCATTCGCACCTGGATCGAGCAGTTCATGTCCATCCACGACTGCCCCGAATGCCAGGGCGCTCGTCTGCGCAAGGAGAGTTTGGCGGTCACCATGGGTGGCAAGAATATCTGGCAGCTGGTGAGGAGTTCAATCCGCGACCTCCAGCAGTTTATCGATACCCTTCAGCTGGCCCCCACCCAACAGGAAATCGCAGCCCAGGCCCTGAAGGAGATTCGGGACCGCCTCGGGTTTCTCATCAATGTGGGGCTGGACTACCTGACCCTGTCGCGCTCGGCCGCCACCCTTAGCGGAGGAGAAGCCCAGCGCATTCGTCTGGCCACCCAGGTGGGAAGCCAGCTGGTAGGGGTGCTGTATATCCTCGATGAACCGTCCATCGGCCTGCACATGCGCGACAACCGGCGGCTCATCGAGACCCTTACCCGTCTGCGGGACCTGGGCAATACGGTGCTGGTTGTGGAACATGATCGGGAGACTATCGAAGCCGCCGATTGGGTGGTGGATCTGGGTCCCGGCGCCGGGGCTGAAGGCGGCTGGGTAGTGGCTACCGGTACACCGGACCAGATCAAGGATAATCCCGATTCACTCACAGGGCAGTACCTGTCGGGCCAGCGGGAGATCAAGGTGCCCGCGCGGCGGCGTCCCCAGCCGAAAAATTGGCTGCGTCTGGAACAGGCCAGCGGCAACAACCTGAAGAGCATCACACTCAACATTCCCCTGGGGCGGTTTGTCTGTATCACCGGGGTCAGCGGCTCCGGTAAGTCAACCCTCATCAACGAGACCCTCTACCCCGCCCTCAGCCGCGAGTTCTACGCCAGCAATAAAAAGCCCCTGAAGTACGAGAGCATCCATGGTGTCGTCCACCTGGACAAGGTCATCGACATCGATCAGTCGCCCATTGGCCGCACACCCCGCTCCAATCCGGCCACCTATACAGGGGTTTTTACCCATATTCGGGACCTGTTCTGCCAGCTGCCCGAGTCGAAGATCAGGGGCTATAAACCGGGGCGGTTCTCCTTCAACGTCAAGGGGGGGCGCTGCGAAGCCTGCCAGGGCGACGGCATCATCAAGATAGAGATGCACTTTCTCCCGGACGTCTATGTTCGGTGTGAACAGTGTCAAGGCAAACGCTATAACCGAGAGACCCTGGAAGTGACCTACAAGGGCCGGAACATTGCCGAAATACTGGACATGTCCTGCAGCGAAGCCTTGGACTTTTTTAAGAGCATTCCCGCCATTGCGCGCAAGCTCCAGACTCTCTGCGATGTGGGATTGGGTTACATCCGGCTTGGGCAGCAGGCCACATCCCTCTCCGGCGGCGAGGCCCAGCGGGTCAAATTGTCTGCCGAACTGTCTCGGGCCAGTACCGGTCAGACTATCTACATCCTTGATGAACCGACCACCGGGCTGCATTTCGCGGATGTGGAAATGCTGCTCCAGGTGCTTAACAAACTGGTGGAGAAGGGCAATACGGTGGTCATCATCGAGCATAATCTGGACGTGATTAAAACCGCCGACTGGCTCGTGGACCTGGGCCCCGAAGGGGGCGATGAGGGGGGCTATGTTGTGGCCGAAGGGACTCCGGAGGACGTGGCCGCCAACCCGAATTCGTATACCGGTCAGGTCCTCCGTGAATGCCTGTTCACCGGTACCCACCGGCATCCCATGCCCCTGCCCAACAGTGACAGAATACATGACGTCGAAAAAGACCGGCCAGCAACGATTACAGCCCCGTCTTGAACCCACCTATTTATCGTTAGGAGCAACCCCTTCATGAGGCCGCCTACTCCCTATCCGCTGACCCAACTAAAAACTGAGTTTCGCCATTACGAACTGATCAGAGAGCTTATTGATCAGTGCATTGATATCATGCTTAATCACAGCCAGAGCGGCCACCCCGGCGGGGCGCGTTCCAAAGTGCATATGCTGGTGGTGAACACCCTTTCGGGGGCCATGCGCTGGGACATTCGCCATCCGGACAAGCGGTTCGCCGATCGCTTTGTCCTGCTGGCCGGGCATTGCACCCCCGTCGTCTACGCCATGCAGGCGGTCTATAATGAAGCGTTGCGAATCAAATACGAACAGACCAACGACCCCCAGTATCTGGTAAAAGACTTTGAGCAGCGGGCCCTGGTGTGGGAAGATTTACTGAATTTTCGGCGTCAGGGAGGGCTGCCCGGCCACGCCGAGATGGCGGGGAAGAGCCTGTTCTTCAAGTTCAACACCGGGCCGAGCGGTCACGGTTCCCCCCCGGCGGCTGGGATGGCCCTGGCCTACAAGTTGGCCGGGGTGCCGGAAGTGAAGGTCTGGGCCTACGAGGGTGAGGGGGGACTCTCAGCCGGATCCAGCCATGAGACCAAGAACACGGCCTACGGCTTAGGGCTGAGCAACCTGAACTTTATCGTGGACTGGAACGATTTCGGGATCGATGACCGGCCGTTCTCGGCTGTGATCAAGGGGACCCCCTCAGACTGGTTTGAGCCCTACGGCTTCCACGTGGTAGGCACCCGGGAAGGTGAAAATTGGGAGGAGGTCACCAAGTCATTCGTCCTGTTGAACAGCCCCGCCGGGGAAGGCAAGCCCAAGATGCTCTGGACTAAAAACCGTAAGGGTCGGGGTTACGGGGTGTATGATAATAAATCTCATGGGGTACCCCATAAGGCTAACAGTGAGCTGTTCTGGTCGGCACGCAAGGAATTCGCCATCAAGTATGGGGTGACGTTCGTGAACATGGGCGAACCCCGTCCTGCCGACGACCGCCGGTTTCGTGAAGAGACGGCCAGCCAGCTATCCCAGGTTATGTTAGTGATGCGCAATAACCAGGAGCTGGTGGATTTTCTGGCCGACCGGTTGGTGGAATTGGGGGATTCGGTGCCGGAAGATCTGGAAGGTTACGTGCCGGGTGGAAATTTTAACCTGGAGAAGAAGGTCCTCCAGGCCGTCGAGGAATATCCAGAGGAGCTATTTGTCAAACCAGGGGTCCAGATCCCCAACCGGGCGGGATTGGCCAAATATGGGGCCTGGATCAACAGCCTCAGTCATCACCGGTGCGGCGTACCGGTTTTCATTGCCGCCTCCGCGGACTTGGCCGAATCCACCAACATCTCCGGGTTTGCCAAACAATGGGACGATTTTGCCGGGTTCGGCTGGTATGACCGCGATGATAATATCCGGGGCGCCCTGCTACCCCAGGCCATCACAGAGTTTACCAACGCAGGTCTCTTGGCCGGGCTGGCCACCGTCAACTTTTCCAAGCGGCCTTACGAAAATTACCGGGGCTTCCTCGGCGCCTGCAGCACCTATGGCTCCTTCTCCTATCTCAAGTACGGCCCCATGCGACTGTTCAGCCAGCTCGCCCAGGACTCGCCCCTCAAGGTGGGCCGTTTGTTATGGATCGCCAGCCACTCGGGACCCGAGACCGCCGAGGACAGCCGGACCCATTTCGGTATTTTCGCCCCCGGCGTGACCCAACTGTTCCCCGATGGGCAGGTGCTTTCCCTCCATCCCTGGGAACACAACGAGGTGGCTCCGGCCCTGGGCGCGGCCCTGGCCACCGACGTGCCCATCATCGCACTGCACCTGACCCGTCCGCCCATCACGATCCCCCATCGGGACAACCTGGGCATGCCCTCCCATCTGGAGGCGGCGAAAGGGGCCTACATCATCAAGCCCTATGATGAGAGTCAACCGAAAGTCGGCGTTATCATCGTCCGGGGCACCAGCGCCACCGACAGCATCGTCCAGATCCTGCCGCGGCTCAAGGAAGATGGGCCCAACGTGAAGATCATCGCGGCGATCAGCTATGGCCTGTTCACCCGCCAGTCCAGAACCTATCGGAATCAAGTCCTCAGCGACTGGGATTGGGATAACAGCATGATCGTGGCCAACCAAGCCTACCGCCTGATGCACAATTGGATCGGCAACCGGCGGATGAAGCCCTATGCCCTCACCCCGGATTGGGACAGCCGGTGGCGCACCGGTGGAACGGTGGCGGAGATCGTGGAGGAGTCGCACCTGGACCCGGACCACGTCTGGGAGGGAATTCAGCGATTTGCCAGCCGGTCTATGGCGTAGGCAGCGAGTGACGGACCGGCCTGCCGGGAACTTGCGCAACGCCAGACATATTATCTCACCTTTCGCAGGATTGTATCCACGTCCTTCTGCTCCATCAGTTCGCTGTCCACCAGCCTGGGCAGCAGCGTCCGCCAGTTTTCGTCCTGAGCGAAAATCGTCCTGAACAGAGGATAGGACCCCTTCACCCGACCCATGTTGACCAGCGCCACGGCGTGCCAGAACTTCATCTCCAGGTTATCGGGAAACAGCGCTTCAGCCGCGCCATATTCCTTCAGGGCGCCTTCGTTGTCGCCGTGTTCAACGGCCAGGTCGCCGGCGTTCATGTGCTCGTAGGCCCGGTGGACCTTGATGAGGCGCCGGAGCTCGGCCACGGGCGCGGGATGATCTTCCACCCGCAGCTCCATGAGCACCCCTTTCCACGGTTGGTCCTGCTTTTCGCCGGAGACGATCAGGATGGCCGCGGACTGCTGTCCCCGGATATCGCCGCCCACCGCCTGGGCCGCCTCCAGGGCCGCGAGCATGCGGTCGGCCAGGTCCCCGTTGCTGTTTTCATAGGCGGCGGCCATGCGGGGCCAGACCTCATCACTGAGCATTAGATTGGCCTGGACGGAGAAATTGTCCCCCACGTAGTGACCGGCAGCCGGTATGCACCGCTCCCCGGTATGGGTCGCTACCTGACCGTTGACATCGACCATGGCCACCTGACGCACGGCCTGGCCGTCGTCCCCAGCGATTAGTTGGGCCAGGGCCTCAGATGCGGGCGTACCGGCATCCATGAGGGCCAGTCCCTTGGGGCCGTAGTCCACTAGCACGAACGACTGGGTGGCCACGGCGCCGACCCCTGCTCGGGCCCAGGTTACTACCGACCCAACGGAAAACCAGTGGGACTGGACGGCCACACCCAGCTGTCCCGTGATCGGGTCGCGGGCCACGATGGAATAGGTGGCTACCGGCCGCAGTTTGGAGGGCTCGCTATCACCGGCTGATGCCAGGTTGGTCGCCCAAAATGCAATGATCAGGCATGAAGCAACGGTGTGCTTTTGCATGGTTTGTCCTTTCGGTGGTCCTGTGAGAATATATCACTTAAAAGTTAGATACAAGCACTGCCAATGGTGACGAACTTTCCCCTTTTTCCTCGATCAAGAGACGATCTGATGATGATAGAAAAACCTTTCCAAACACCGTTCATTGAGCCTACTTTTCTATATCGTTGATCGGATACCTTCATTTCAGAGCACAAATTGCCTGAAAGGCGTGTATGAATATCGGGGGGTCCACAATTATATCCAGCCTGAGACAAGCGGTCGGTGTTGCCTTGCGGCAGAGTGCCAGAAACGCTGAGCCCTTCATGGCCACAGCGGGGATACTGGTCCTCATCGTACACCCTTTATTCTATATTATCTGGCGTTACATCTTTCCCCAGCCTTATGAAAACCTGACCTTGCGCCTGGTGGGGATGGTGCTGGCCCTCCCCTTCATCTTTAAGGACTATTGGCCCGAGAAGCTGGTCAGGTTCTTTCCCCTTGGGTATCAGATCGCCGTCATTTATAATCTTCCCTTGCTCTTCACCTTTCTATTAATCAAAAATGATTTCTCCCAGGTCTGGGTACTGTCCACTGTCGGGGCCGCCTTTGTACTGACCTTGCTCGTGGACTGGCGAGCGTCTGCGCTATATTTTACTCTCGGAACTATCCTGTGGGCCGCTTATAGTCTTGCCACCGTCAACCAGTTGGCCTACGCCTCCTACGTGCAATATCTGGTGATAATGCTGTTCCCTCTGGTGGTGGGCGGGATCTTCAATCATCAGCTCCAGCAGTACCGTTTGCGGCAAAGTAGATTTGAGAAGCAACTGCGGAATATGGCCCACCGCACCGCCAGGATGACTCAGGAACAGAACCAACTGTTGGGCTTCTTCCTGAATAACACCATCATCAGCCGGTTGCGGCATCTGCAGAAGAAGTACGGCCTGGAAAAGGCCCTGGCCATGATCACCGGTCAGGAGCAGCGGTTCTGTGGCATGATGCAAGCCGATATCCGGAATTTCAGCCAGATGTTCCGCCATGACTCGGAAATGGAGGTGGCCCAGCTCATCCGCCGCTGCTTCACCGAAATCACGGAGATAGGCCAGGACCTCACGGTTATCAAGCCGGTGGGGGATGCCATATTCATGTACAGTGATGACAAGAGTGGCCGGGAAAACACCGTGCCCAATATCCTGGCCCTGGCCGTGTTTTTTGTCCATTCGGTGGAGCAGGTAAACCGGCTGCTGCTTTCCCAGGGAGGGCGGCCGCTCAACTTCGGCATCGCCGTGCATGCCGGGGAAGCGGTCTACGGCAACCTAGCCAGCGACACGCTGGTCGACCCGACGATCATCGGGGTCAATGTCAACCAGACGGCCCGCATGGAGGAACTGACCAAGAACCCTGAGGTGCAGAGCCTCGCCGGGATGAATGCCATTATCATTTCAGAGGAGGCTGCCCGGTATGGCCAAAATTTCATCAGCCGGAAATTACTGACCCCCATACACCTGGACGAGTTGCATATCAGTGTGCGGGATTTCCCCGATGTGAACACGGTGTATGCCCTGCCCAGGGAAGTCGCCCTGGCCCATTTTGACCGGGCCCTGGAGCACATCCAGTCCCAAAGGAGCCAACTATCGGCGGTCTCGAGCCAGATGGAAACCAGCAGTTATCACGGCATCCCTTACTACTACGAAATGCAGGGCGCGGGACCGAATACCAGCTGGACGATCATGATCGACGTGAGCACTTTGCCGGCCCGGGCCATAAGCGACTATGCCGCCCGGTCCTTGAGGGACCTCGACTGCCAGATGAACCGCGATGACGGCCAGTGGTTAGTCCTGTCCACAGCTGGCTCGCCCGGTGATTATGATGAAACCGAGGTGCTGTCACGGATCTACAAGATCATCCGGGAGCTGGAACCGGCCACCCACGCCGTCGATATTTAGCTGTTGATCAGCCACGCCATTATCTAGCGGGTGCAGGACCCGTCTTTGCGTGGAACTCCAGTTATACAGCCCGATTTCATCCCTGATCTCTGCGCACACGGAGACGATGCGATCCAGCTGCTCCTCGCTGAGGGCGCAGTTCACGGAGAACCGCACCAATGAGCGGCTGGTTGCCGTCGCCGGCCAACAGAAGACCGACCCAAAGACCCCTCGTGACTCCAGCGCATCCCGCAGGATGATCGTCCGGGATTCCGGTCCGGCCACCAGTGAGATGATCTGGGACTGGCTGGCATCCACATTATAGTCCAGTGCGTTCAAGGCATTTCGCAAGATATCCGCGTTATGGTGCAGTTGTTCCCGCCGCCAATTTTCCGCGGCAATCACGACCAGGGTGGCTTGAAAGCCGACGGCTTCGTGGGGCAAAATACCGGAACTGAAGACAGCCGTCTTGGACTCGTAACGGAAAAATTCGATATTCCGCGCCCGGCCAGCCACGATCCCTCCGCGGGCCGCGAAGGCTTTGGACAGGCTGCTCGTGCGGAAGTGGACCCGACCGGCGAGACCCCAGCTGGCGGTGAGTCCTTCCCCTTGTTCACCGAACAACCCCAGGGAGTGGGATTCATCCACCACCATGATGCAGCCGTACCGCTCAGCCAGCTCCACGATCTCATCCAGGGGGCACATACTGCCGCTGGTACTGTACACCGTTTCCACCGCCACCACCCCCGGTCCGTGACGTTGGATGAGCCTTTCCAGGGATTGGGCGCTGTTGTGCCGGAAGGGGCGCGGTGTCGCGCCAGCACTTCTAGCCCCCTCCCAGAGCGAAGCGTGAGCGTGCATATCCAGATAAACGGGTGTATTGGCATCGGCAATGGACTGAATCAGCCCGACGTTGGCGCACCAGCCTGACTGGCACAGGACCGTATCCTCGGCCTCCATGAGCTGGGCCAGGTTTAGCTCAAACTGTCGCAGTGGACCGGCCCCGGCCCGGTAGACATCCGAACGCAGGAGCCCGTGGCCGTAGGTCTGAAGGGCTTCGACCTGGGCATCAATGATCGTAGGATGACCGGCCAAGGCCAGGTAATCATTGGAAACCAGCAGCACGGCGTGATCACCGGGGCGCCGTCCCTTCAGGATATGGCTGCCGTTGCGAGCTACGCGCTCCTGGTACTGGTCCACACGGCCGGTCAGAAACGGTGGTTCCGGGGTCTTGTAAAGTTGATGCTGCTTGAAGTCGTATTGTGGCACAGACATCAATCTCCTCCTTCAAATAATGATTGGGTCCCGTTCGCTCAGTTGGCGGTGACGGCATACCCCATCATTCACATTTTCAGTGCATTAGTCATCCATATCCTACTTACTCGTGCAGAGTAAATTGCCTGCTCACCCATACGGGTATGGGGTTGCTGCCCATGGCGCAATCCCCCTCTCTAAGGAGCCTAGCTACTCCCCAGCGAGCTTACAGTATCGGCTGATGTCGCGAATACTTTAGCCATGCGTGCGTTAAATAATGAAGAGTCGACCAAAAAGTTGGACCAATGGAAGGGATGAATGGCCTGCAGTGGGACGACCAGCCGGCCATCCCTTTCGTTTTGCCGTTGCTTCGCCCTGTGTCTAACTTCACGCCCAATGATGGACACACCTGAAGAATTGGAGATTACCCGCGGGCGGAAACAGGTTCGATTCGCTTTTGTGGTTACCCTGGGTTCCATGTTGATGGGCGGCGTACTGGGAGCCGTCATCATGCTGGCCTTCATCGACACCTCTGGGCCCACCCTTGACCTGCCCCGGTGGGGTATCATTTTTAGTGAGGCCCTTATCATGGTGCCACTGGTTGCCTTGCTCAGGCGGCGCAATTTGCCTTTGATCCCCTCGTTGAGGTTAGAGGCGGTTGACCCGGTCACCATCCGGGATGCCGTCTTGATCGGTGTGGGGGTCAGCGTACTCATGGACGAGATGGATCGGCTGGTAGCGCTCGTGTTTCCCCTCCCGGAGAATATTGCCCAAGCCATGGGCTTTCTCACTTTCAACACCCCCACAGATGCCCTCCTGGTTGTGGGTGGAGCCGTTATCATGGCGCCAATGGTGGAGGAAATCGTCTTCCGAGGCTTCTTTCAGCGCCAACTGGAGTTGGGCTACCGTGATATCACCAAGGCTATCCTGTTCTCATCAGGGTTGTTTATGGTCCTCCATTTCAACCCTTGGTGGAGCCTGCAGATCTATATGTTGGGGATGGTCTTGGGATTTATGGCCTGGCGTTGCGGCAGCATCTGGCCTTCGGTGGTGGTCCACGGGGTCAACAACGCTCTGGCCGTGGCATTCGCCAATGCCGAGGAGGATGCCGTCTCGTGGTACGTGATGGGCGGCCATGTGTCACCGCTCTGGTTGTTCATTGCTGCGCTCGTTGTGTATGCCGGATTCAAATCGTTTCTCACCCAAAATCGGGAACCTATACCGGATCAGCCGGTGGGAGGCGACCGGCAGTGATTATGGCGGATAACATTCTGCAATTGATCGGCCGGACCCCCATGGTGCGGATCAACAAACTGGCCGATCCCAAAGGGGCCGCCCTATGGGCCAAGCTCGAATACCTCAATCCGGGGCACAGCATCAAGGACCGCATTGCCCTGAGAATTATCGACGACTTCGAGGAGCAGGGCGTCATCAAGCCCGGTGGCACGATAGTAGAGGCCACCAGCGGCAACACCGGTATGGGGCTGGCTATGGTATGCGCCATACGGGGTTACAGTACCATTTTCGTCATGCCCGATAAAGTCAGCGAGGAAAAACGCCGCCTGCTACGGGCCATGGGCGCTGAGGTGGTCATCTGTCCTACCGCCGTGGAAGCCGGCGACCCCGCTTCCTACTATTCGGTGGCCAAACGACTCGCCCAGGAAACTCCGGGGGCCGTGCTGGCCAATCAATATGACAACCCGTCCAATACCTGGGCCCATTACGACACTACCGGGCCAGAGATATGGGAACAGACCGGGGGCCGCCTGGACGCCTTTGTGGCTTCCCTCGGCACCGGGGGCACCATCACCGGCGCTGCGGGCTACCTCAAGGAGCAGGACCCCCGCATCAAAGTATGGGCCGCCGACCCCTACGGCTCGATCCTGAAAACCTACAAGGACACGGGGGTCATGACCCAGGGGCACCCCTATCTTGTGGAAGGCATTGGTGAGGATATTATACCGGGGAACATGGACCTGGACCTGGTGGATGAAATTGTGAACGTCAGCGATGAGGACTCCTTTCAGATGTCGCGCCAGTTGGCCCGCAAGGAGGGTATCTTTGGCGGCGGTTCTTCCGGGACCATCATGAAACTGGCCGTCGAAGTGGCCGCCGACTTGCTTCCCGGTCAGGTGGTGGTGACGCTCATTCCCGATACCGGTGAGCGCTATCTTTCCAAGCACTTCTCCGATGAGTGGATGCGCGAGAAAGGACTGCTTAAGCGGGAGATGGTCTCCCTGCGTCAGTTGCGCATGATGAAGGACCCGAACCTGCCCAGTATCATGAGCGTCGGTCCCCGGCAATTGGTCAGGGAAGCGCTGGATCAAATGAACAGCCACAATGTGTCCCAGCTACCGGTACTGGAAGACCACCAGAACCTGGGCAGTGTCAAGGAAAGCAATCTTCTGACCCAAGCCCTGGAGGATAGGGGCTACCTGGATCAGCTGGTAGGGGAGGTGATGGAGGACCCCTTTCCGACGCTGGAGGAGTCGGCCAGTGTCGCGCACTCCATTCAGCTGCTGCTTAAGAGCCAGGGGGTGGTCCTCACGAAGGACCACCAGCCCGTTGGCTTCATCACCCGTCACGATGTGATCAACATTTCGGACCGGCAGTGAGAAGAGAGCTCATCGGCACCGAGGGGTTCCTCCTGCTTGACACGGTCCGGCGACTCTACCGGCGAAAGGCCCGGTCCGCCCTGACTAAAGTGCTCAAGAAAATCCACCCGGCGGAGCTGGCCTGGATCTTCCGGCACCTCACCACCCGCGAGCGCCACGACATCTTCGATATTCTCAAAGAGCCTGAGCGGCGTGGGGAATTTCTGAGCGAACTGGATGACAGCATCAAACTGGAGCTCATTTCGACCCTGCCGCCCAAGTCCCTCGCTGGCGTCATCGAAACCATGTCCACCGATGACCGGGTGGACCTGCTCGACGACCTCCCGGAGGAACTGCGCACCCAGGTTCTTGAACAGATGAAGCGCGAGGATGCCGCCGAGGTGGAGGAACTCCTCCAGTATGAGGCGGACTCGGCCGGTGGGATCATGTCGCCCGACTTCCTGGCTCTGGACGAAGACCTGACCGTGGGTGAGGCCATTAAAAAAGTGCAGCAGCTCAGCGAAGCAGCCGAGATGGCCTTTTATCTGTATGTCGTGGATAAGGCCAACCTGCTCAGGGGGGTGTTGTCACTGCGCCAGCTGCTTATGAACCCGGCCAGCCAACCACTTTCCTCCATCATGGAGACCGATGTCATCGCCGTGTCCATGGAAACCGATCAGGAGGAGGTGGCCCAGATCGTCTCCCGCTACAACTTCATGGCCGTGCCGGTGGTGGATCACGAAGGCATCATCCTGGGGATCGTCACTGTCGACGACATTCTGGACATCGTCCGCGAAGAGGCCACGGAAGACTTTTTACAGATGGTGGGCGCCGGGAAGGACCGGGAGATTCTGCTCAAACCGGTTATGCAGAATGTCCTGACCCGGTTACCCTGGCTCCTGGCCAGCTGGCTGGGGGGCGTCCTGGCCATGACGGTCATCAGCAGTTTCCAGGTGGAGTTGGTCAAGGTCATTGCCCTGGCTGGATTCATCCCGGTCATCACCGGCATGGGGGGCAACATCGGCACCCAAAGCAGCACCCTCACCATTCGCGGCCTGGCTACCGGCCGGGTGAATATCAACCAGGCCGGGACCTTCATCGCCAAGCAGCTGCGGGTGGGGCTCATCCTGGGACTGTTTTTCGGGCTGCTCCTGGGTGTGCTGGCCTGGGTATTCTACGATCATGATTTGAGGCTTGGCACCGTGGTGGCCCTGGCCATCTGTGCTTCCATGCTCATCTCAACGAGTCTTGGCACGCTGGTGCCCATTATCCTGCGCCGCCTGGATATCGACCCGGCCATAGCCACCGGTCCCTTCGTCACCACCACCACCGACGTGCTGGGCGTGCTCATCTATTTCTCACTGGCTAAGAGTTTGCTATCACTCTAGCAGTCTGACCCGGTGTGAATCTTCTCCTTCTCATCTTCCAGGGCTGCCTGACCGTCTATCTCCTGTCACTCCTTTGGTGTCTGTGGGGGCTTTTCCGCTCCGCACCGGGCCGTAGCGATGAGCACCCGCCGGTGACGGTGATCGTCGCCGCGCGGAATGGCGAGCCCTGCCTCCCACGGCTCTGGAGACAACTCCAGGCCCAGGACTATCCGGCGACCGGGCTGGAAATCATCATCGCCGATGACGGCCTTTCCCAGCCGATGAAGGCCAAGTTGCAGGCGGTGGCGGCTCGGGACAGTAGGTTGAAGGTCGTCCCCTCCTCCGAGGGAAATGAGCGGCTGACTCACAAAAAACGGGCCCTGGACGCCGCCATCAAGGACAGCCGGGGTGAAATATTACTTTTTACCGATGCAGATTGCCAGGTGGGGCCTTCCTGGGTGAGCAGTATGGTGAGTTATTTCACCCCTGATGTGGACTTCGTCATCGGCTGGTCCCAGACCTTGGCTCCTCCCGGGATGAATCCAGAGGACCACCCTGAGGAGGCTGAAAATACCCTGACCGTCTTTGAGCAGCTGGACTTCATGATGCTCATGCTGGCCGCCCGAGGCGCCACCCTCATGGGCACCCCCTGGGCCAGTTCGGGGCAAAACCAGGCCTACCGGCGTTCAACCTACGACCGGGCCGGAGGCTTTTTAGACCTGGCCAACCGTCTTCAGGGGGATGATGCCCTGTTTCTCCAGGTGGCCCGCCGCAAGGCCCAGGCCAGGGTCACCTTCGCCACTGATCCAGCCAGCCAAGTGGCGACCGAGCCGTCCGAGTCACTGCGGCACTTCCTCTTTCAACGCATTCGGTGGGCCGGGGATGCCGTGGCCATGTGGCGCTGGAATATGGGATTCTTCCCTATCGCCCTGGCCACTTTCGGTGCCAACGCCCTCATGATCATCCTGGCCCTGGCGGCCCTGGCGAACGCGGATGTCATCCTGCCCGTACTGTTACCGGGGCTTCTGTTGAAAGCGACCCTCGAAGGAATCTTTCTGGCCGTTGGGCTGTCCCGCGTGGAGCGCCACGGATTGGGGCGCCATTTCCCCCTGTGGTTCCTGCTTCAGATGCCGTATATCACGGTGGTGGGTCTAGCCGGCCTCTGGGGGAATCGCCTAACGTGGCGCCACCGGTCCCCTTCCCAGGAGCAAAAAAGCACCATCAATCTATCATGAATAACTTTAAGTGATGGGCTGAATGACACTGTGAGGACAGCTTTAATCCGTTCTTCGACTTGGCGCCGGATGACCCTGGGCGTCATACTTTTTCACGGCCTTCTTACGGCCCAGTCGTTGAGTTACACCCTCTCCTGGCTCGCCATTCCGGTGGTGGATATAACCATCCAGACGACCCAAACCGATACCAGTATCCACGGCGTCTATCACGCCCGGACGCGCCCGTGGTTTGAGAAATTATACCCGGTGGACAATCGGTACGATATCTGGGCAGCCAGACCTTCCGGCTCACCCTTGCGCTATGAGAAGCATATCGTGGAGCGTAGCCGCGACGTACATTTTTCGGCCCAATATGATGAGGATGGGCAGCGCGTGGTCTATGCCAACGGTCTGGAGCGCCCCTGGCAGCCAGGGATGCATACCCTCTTCAGCGCCCTGCTCTGGGTGCAGCAGCATCCCTGGGAGGAGAATGAGCGCCAGGATTTGCTGGTCGAGGTAGAGGGGGTCGTTTGGCAAGTCACCACCCGGTGCACACAGGTTATCCCTTCCACCGGTGAACTGGGGGCGCGAGCCGAGGTCCTGGTGCGTTTCGAAGGGCAGGAATATGGTGAGCCGGTCCTGAGCAGGACCGACATGGTCACCTATATGTTGCCCGGCAAGGGACATGAATTGAAATTCGGCCTGGATCTTGACCGTCACCAGATACTGTGGGTTACATTTGGATCCATACCCTTCCAGGTTCGCGCGGAACTGAATCCCATCCCTTAATAATCATCAGATGAATTAGTTGTCAGGGTAACTCCCATGTGGCCTTCCATCAGAGATTTCTTACGCACTTACTGGCTCTCATTTACCATAGTGGGGGGCCTCGCCGCAATGGTGGGGGTAGGGCTGCATTTCCAGGTCGATTTGAAAGTACTGGCCCTGTTAACACTCATTGCCGGTTTTATTACCAATGGATTTGTGGCCCTTGCCACTCTCACAGCGCTCATACCGGTAGTGGGACCGCTGCTGGTGAAGCTGCTTTCCTTACCCATCTTCTACCTGTTCAACGGCCTGGGTTATTTTCTATCCCTCCTGGCCATCAAAAAGGGCTACGGCACGGAGGTCGTCAGCTACCGCCTGATCACTATTATGTTCCTGGTGGGTGTTGTGATCGGGTACGTGATCGGAAACCTGCTGCCGCTCAGGTAAGCACTCTGCTCCTCAGCACCTCCAGGTTTTCCCCAGGGTAGAACCGCGGCTACAGGGTACGCCCAGTCAGTCACGACCGACCGATAACATCGCTCAGGAAGTGGTTGATCTTGACTCTTTTCCATCATGGTTGTACCTTCTCCGCGCCAGGTGGTTAGTTTTTGCGAAGTAAAGGTGTTGATGTGAATGAGGCATGTGAATGAGATTGTTTGCTCCGCGATTAATTTCCCCACTTACAGAAATCGAAGTCTTGCTCCCCCTGTTGTTAGTGATAAAAATAGGTGCAACGTGTTGCCGGTCACGGATATTTCGATGTAGTTATCGTATGTTATCTGGGTGAGAGATTTGATAGGTTATTTAAGATGTGGAAGCTAGGCTGATTTCTAAGGATAAAATAACGGAGGTGGGATATGTCTAAACTAGGTTATGTGCTGCTTTTACCGATGCTCGCGTTGTCCTTTTTATCGGGCAAAGGTGCAGATGCCGGTGCGAAAGTGCCGACAGACCAGCAAGGATTGACTGCCGAACAGTCGATTGATGTGGATGCCATTCAAGCCCGTAGGGTGACCCGGTCGAAAACAGATCGGATCAAGTCTCTTAGGAGTCAGGCACCCCGCCCACAGCGAGTGCGGCAATCGCGACCACGCCAAATATCGCTCGGCCAATGGGGGTCGCCATCGCAGGGTGCGATGGCCCCTACGTTAAGCAAGTCTGGAGGACCAGCGAGCACCCTGGTGGCAGGGCCGACGCCAATCATCTTAATCAATGGTATGGCCGCCGACACCATTACCCAAGGTGGTGACATGGTTATCACCGTCGAGTTTTCCACCGGTGCAACCTCCGGGGAGGTCGCCATTTGGATTGATATAGACCAAAATGGCATCCTGGATCCCGCCGTCGACATGGATATTGATGATGGGGGATCTTTCTTTGACAACGATTTTGAGGATGAGGACACGACCTCGGGCATTTTTCAGATCACCTTGGGTGGTGGCGACGAGGAGGGATTCTCCCGAGTTGCTCTGGCGCAATTTTTATTTGAAGTCACGGACGCCGGGGGTTCAGATACAGCCTGGGTCTACATAGAGCCCCTTGTTTCGACGAATTCCTTCGCCGGAGCGGTTACCCCGGCCGTGGCCAACGTGATCATCGGGGCGTTTCCCACGATGGACGACACCGGAGGTCCCGATGGCCCCGATGGTCCTGGAGAGGCGCCGTGGATGACCCTCACCGACAGCAGTGGTAACTACCAGCTGGCGGTGCCCGATACGGGTTACTACGATGTCTTCGCCTTTGATTTCCTGGGCGTGCAGGATGGCTTGATTGCAGATACGTCCTATCATATGGTAGCTGCGGCGGCCAACCGCATCGACCTTGACTTCACCTTCATCGAACCCACCAGCTTCATCGAAGGGTTCGTGACCGATAATAGCGGCTTTCCGGTTACCGGGGTGCTGGTCTTCGCAGGTGGTGGTCCCGGTGTTGAGCAGGAAGACTCCACCGATGCCAACGGCTTTTACAGCATCGGTGTGGCTCCCGGGCACTACCGGGTTGAGCTGGATGAGGATATCATCCCCGATTATATGAGCCCGGAAGGACAGGAAGTGGAAGTGCTGGACGGTGAAAGCGCCACGGCCAATTTCACTCTTTATGTGGCCGACGCCACCATCTCCGGTATGGTCACCCTGAATGGATTGCCCCTGGCCGGTATCGAGATCGGCGCCTGGGGTTATCCGGTGGGGCGGACTTTCGGTGAGTCGGGCTTTGATGGTATCTACACCCTCCATGTCTCTTCCGAGGTGGACTTCGAGGGCTACTCCCTCTGGCCCCAGGATCAGCCGGATAGCACCTTCTTTGCGAATCAGTTGTGGAATATTCCTCCCGGCGCCAACGGTGTGGATATTGACTTCGTCATCGCGGCGGGCGGCATCTTTGGCGCCGTAACCGCGGCGGGCGGCGATACCCTGTTTAATGTATCTATCGAGGTGGAAGACACCACCGGCAATCGTTTCCCGGGGGGTGTGGACTTTGAGACGGGGGAATATTCCATCCCGTTGCCCGATGGCGTGTACAAGGTCTTTGCCGGGGCCGAAGGGTTCTTCCCCTTCGAGGGTGGTCCGGTGACGGTAGCTGGTTCATTCGTACCCTTTGACATTGAATTGGATTCGGTGGTTGCCGATGCTGCAATCGAAGGGGTAATCACCGACGTCAACGGCGGGTTCAGCCTGGGCGGTGTGGAAGTCTGGGTATGGAACCCCATGCTTGATTATGGTGCCCATACCTTCACCGATTCCAGCGGTTTTTACCACATCGACATCCCCAATGGGGAGTACGAAATCTGGACATTCCTGGAAGGCTACCGTGAAGCCTATGACCTTGTAACCGTTCCCCCCGGCGCTACGGTAACGAAGGATTTTGCCCTGGAACAGTTCACCTTTGAGGCGCCCTATATCACCCGGATTATTGACCGCGGCCAGTCCGATCATGCTGATGATGAGCCTGACCAGGGCGGCTGGGTGTACCTGGAATTCGATGGCGGCAGTACCCAGGAAGGGCCGTTCGTTGGTTGGAGCATCTGGCGCGTCCCCGGTCCGGATTACTTCCCGGAGCAGATGGTGAGCGTCGGATTTGTGAACTTTCATGGGGAGCCGCATTATACGGCTCTGGTATCCACACGAGCCGATTCGGGCGCTGCCTATCCAACACCCGAAGAATACCTGTCGCACTATGTGGTAACCGGTTATACCGGTGGCGATTTGTTCGAATGGTTTGATTCGGATCCCCAAGCAGGCTATTCGGTGGATAACATCGCACCGGGAGTGCCTGCGGGTGTGCAGATCGTCGGCATCGAAAATGGTGTGCAGCTGAGTTGGGAGACCAGTACGGATGCCGATTTCCAATACTACGCCGTGTACCGTTCTGAAGTTGCCGGGAGCTACGGCGCCGACCCCTACGCCGCAGTATCGGGGACTTCATACGACGACACCCAGCTGCTTATCGGTACAACTTACTACGTTGTGACGGCGGTGGATGCCAATGGGAACGAGAGTGAGTACAGTCTGGAGAAGAACTCGGTCACTCTGGCGATTGACGGGCAGACCGGCATGCCCACCGAATACGCTCTGGAGGGCAACTATCCCAATCCCTTCAACCCCAGTACGACCATCCGGTATCAACTACCGGCGGCCGGCCGTGTATCCATCAAGGTCTTCGATCTGACCGGTAAGCAGGTGAAGACCCTGGTCAACGAGGCCATGCCTGCCGGGTATTACCGGGCCGTGTGGGACGGTAGCGATGCCCGCGGCGCCGCAGTGGCCACCGGTGTTTATTTCTACCGGATCACCGTCGATAATGCCTTCGTACAAACCCGGAAGATGGTGCTGATGAAATAGCGCCTGTTCTTCTGGTGCGAGGCTTGAATGTGGAGCCCCGCCCGGTCCCGGTTATTCGGGGTTGGGCGGGGCTTCTGCTATCTCATATATGGAAGGCTCCCCGCCGTTTTCCATTGACTTTTTTTGTTTTCCTTCGTACTGTTCTCACATGATTGAAGCTGATCTGGTCCAGGGGCCACATCATCCGGGGCACGCCTCGGGTACCCTATTCATGGGCCGAATCGTGGCGCCGGTATGGGAGGGGTGATGCGATGGATCGGCTTGGCAGCCCTGGCTATCATCGTCACCTTGACGGCATGTCGTAAAGATGAAG
>JADFNF010000171.1 GCA_022563485.1 Fidelibacterota bacterium
TGGATGAACGGCCATTCATTTTTCATGGGAGCCTAGACATGGCTGGCCTTCGCAAGCTTCGAGGCAAATATTACGTGCGAGTCTTCCTGCCGGGCGGCAAAGAGAAACTTCTCCCCACCAAAACCGGCGACAAGAAAAGGGCGGAAGCCTTCAAGCGGCAGATCGAGGAGCGGGAGTTCCTGGTTCGTGCAAAACTAGCCGATGACGTTGGTCAAATGTCCCACACGCTGCCTGAAGCTATCGAGGACTATCTAAAAGAGAGCTCTACCAAGCATCGTCCCGAGACTCGCCGTACTAATAAAAAGGCTTTGGCTGTTCTTGAGACATGCTGGGGGAACATAACTCTGAAGCAGGTCACACCCAAACATCTCTCAACCGTGCTACAGTATCTGTCAGCGAGGCTCAGTCCCACTACAGTAAATATTCGACTTCGGTCTATTCGAGCCTTTCTGAATTGGGCCGTGAATACCGGTCGACTTGAACGACTGCCTGGCAGAATTACCTTGGTCAAGATCGATGACCAGCTCCCGAAGTTCTTCAGTCCAGATGAGATCGACAGGATCTTTGAGCAAGTAAAAGACCCGAAAATGAAGGCCACCTGCCGCGTTCTTGCTGAGACTGGCCTTCGCAGATCCGAGTTGGCTAATTGCACATTGGATAATGGCTACCTGCACCTGCACCAGACCAAAGGGCGACGTGATCGCCTTGTCATTCTTCCCCCTGATCTGATTTCTGACTTTATGCTCGCCAGTGAGAATCCCTATAAGCCCGATCGAATCTCAAAGGCTTTTCTGAAGGCTATCCGCTCCTCCGGAGTGGAGCAGAAGGGCCGCACGCTGCATTGCCTCAGGCATACCTTCGCGCTGAGGGAGTACTACCGAACCGGAGATATATACCACGTGAAGGAGCGGCTCGGACATTCAGCCGTGGCGGTTACCGAAGTGTATCTGAGATTTCCCCAGGAATACTTGAGAAGAGTCTTTGGAGACTCGGTCAGCCGGCAATCAACTGCTGAGCTGTTCAACCGACTTGCCAGTGAAAAGCCCGCCTTTCAGGCCTGAATAAGCCCCCCAATCGGATACGGAGCGGATACGGCCACCATACTCTCGATGGGAACACAGGGTACCGGGAGTCCCCTGCCTAGGATTGGGATGGTCTCTTTAAGGTGCAACACACTGACGAAAGAAGTTGGCACTTGTATTGGGTAAATGACATTTTATGGCAGGAAAACGGGGCAGGAATTTGCCCAATGGTGACCACTAGTGACCAGTTTGAGGGAGATGTAGACGCTTCGGATGAGGCGTCCTTCGCTTGATCCATGGACATCCGCTTTACATGAATGAGCGGCTCATGATACCGCTCATGGTTATTCGGGGGCTCCCTTTGGGATCGGACTCAAAGAACCTGGCGATCTCCAGCTCCAGTTCCCAGGGTAAGCAGCCCCGAGTTTCACAGCGTTCTTCAACGATCGGTTGTATCGCTCACAATGCCAGGCCATTGATGTGATGGGGCAAATTTTCTACTTCAGCAGTGTCAGCGTGATGACAGGATGCTTGATATCTGCATGAGAGGCAACTTCACAAAACAGGTTGTCAGGCTCATTGCTCCTGATCTACAATGATAACTGCTCTGACTCCTCGGGGGTCAGCGTCTTCATCGAGAGGGCATGCACCTTCCCGCCCATGAGGTCCCCTACGGCCGTGTAGACCACACGATGGCGCTGAACCAACGGCAGCCCTTCGAACTTAGCCGATACAATCGTAACCGAAAAGTGCCCGCCCCCCTGTGCCTCTTGCAATTTGGCACCGTGGAGGTGGCCCTTGTGGAGGTGGGACTCGTCCTCGATTTCAAGCACGGTGGGGACCAAGGCCGTTGTGATACGATCCTGGAGCAGCCTCGCGGTGGTACTCAAAGCGGTGGAATCGTGCACGGTCATGTTGAATTCCGTTCAGTTTCAAGTGTCGGACGCTTCGGCGTCAGGGATGCATCAAACTGGATCTATTTCCAAAGCTCAGGCCCTGATCCCAGGCGTATATCGTCAAGACATTATGAGCTGCCTGCGCACAAAACAAAGCGATATATTTTTCGCATCCAAGTTTTAATTGGGGCCGGAACCGATTATTCCAGTATGCGCACATACTGGATGCTTGGGGACGTTGATCCAGCGATGCCCAATACCACTCGGTCGTTCTCATCACGAAGGTTTGACAACTGCTCATCCCGCATGGGCAGTTCCGAAAAAATATAGGCCCCGTACGCCCGGCTTGGCACGGCCACGGTCCAGCGATAGAGACCCGGAAAGAAAATGCTGATAATCTCGTTGCCGATCCGGTCACCATCATCCGTTTTCCCGACGACCCCAGCCGGATGGGATGTCACCGTCACTATGGAATCAGGACCAAATATCCGTTCAACAGTGACCCAGGTGACAGTGGCATCCGGGGCGGTTAACCACTGAAATTGGCCGGATGGGGCTGGATGGTGATCCTATTGAATCGGGGCAGGTTCAAATAGATCTACAGGACCTGATGCCCAAGCAGTTCACCCTCCACCAGAACTACCCAAATCCGTTCAATCCAAACACGACCATACGCTTCGAGCTGCCCAAGACCAGCAAGGTGTACTTGGTGATTTACGATATCCTGGGCCGGGAGGCCACTAGATTAAAGCAGGAAGAGCTTGGTGCGGGGTATCATCAGGTGCTGTGGGATGGTCGTGACCAAGCTGGCCGTGACCTAGCCTCGGGGATCTACTTTGCTAGGCTGGTGACCCCTGAGTACTCCAAGACAATGAAGATGCTGCTGCTGAAGTAGTGCAAAGTCCAAATCACCGCCATATTTCCGGATACGGACCGGATACGCATTTGAATTTGTCGACGGGAAGGCAGAGGACTTAAAATCCCCCGGCCGCATAGGCTGTACGAGTTCGAGTCTCGTCCCCGGTACGAAGGTTTTCCGACGAGGATACGGCCTCCGCAAGGTCGTTATCGTTAACTAGAAAATTCCCCCCAAAACGCAAACTACCGCAAAGAACCGCAAAGAACCACACCCAGAGCCGGATACGGAACCGGATACGGGATCAGTCTGGTGATCGTAGGAGATTAGATTATTAGATGTTCCACGGCCAATGGCTTAAAAGGCCACTGCTCTCCGACGGAAGAGGAGGAGTGATTCGCTATATATTCGTTATACTAAACCCAGAACTCTCTCTGATCAGAGATCAATCACCCAAGTAGTCCGACTCAAGCACAATATCGGGAAGAACCGATTGGTACTCTAGGTACGTCTTATGCTCCTTGGAGTGCCAAAGGTTCCCTTCCTGCTCCTTCATGTAAGCGCGGTACTCAGGAACGCCAGGTATGATAATATTATCGGCAACTACAACGCTGCCGCGGTGAAGCCAGCCTTTTGCGAGAATCATCCCAAGATCTAGCACATATTCATCCTTTGCGTGATCGATGAAGACAAAGTCCAGTGAGCCCGCTGAAAAACCGCATTCCGATTCCAAGTAACTGAGGGTCTGACCACCGTCACCCAACGTGCCAACTACAACCTCTACTCGATCACTCAATCCGGCATGGTCAATGATCCTTCGTGCGATCGTGGCATTAGCCTCACTGTACTCAATAGAGTAAAGGCGGCCTTCATCCGTTAGCTTACGCCCCATCCTTACGGCGCTATAGCCGACGTACGTGCCAAGTTCCAGGATCGTATTGGGCTGAACGCGCTCCACTGCGAGGTCGAGGATTTCGCCCTTTCTATCTCCTACGTTGATCAAAAAGCTATCACGGTAGGCGAAAGCGTCGATAGTCCGTATCACATCGTCCGGGTCACCGGCTCTCGCAGTCCTTAATACCTTTTCGGCTACCCTTTCCTCACGCCCATCACCCACTTGCCACTCAACCAACATCTTTTTCTTACCAAACATCAAACGCAGATAGGACCAGCGCAAAAACGGCACGGGCTTGCCAAGAAGTTCATTGATAACAATCGTTATAGATAGGAATGCAAAGATCCAGATGAGCCATTGGGGCAGAGGCAGCCATGTTGGGAGTGGGACGATTCCAGCAAGCACGACCGCTGCCGTCAACGCTACGATCATCGCAGTGATCATAGGGATCCAACGCATATTTCCTCCGAGCAAAATGTGTAATAGGTCCAAACATTCAAAGGCATAACATCTGGGATTAATCTGCCCCGCATACGTCTATTGTCAAGTTACTTCAGTAGGGCAAACATGGTAACAACGTCGATGACCCTGGAAACGGCCCGTTCGCTTTTCACTATATAATCGCTATGACAGGGAAGAATCGAATCCCCTCGAGCTCCACCACAGGCATATTTTTCACGATAAAGCGTAATCCCGAACCCGCGACCTCCGGCTTGGCAGACCGGGGGTTTCCGATATGTACCCCGGGCGGGATTCGAACCCACGACCTCTGGTTCCGGAGACCAGCGCTCTATCCAGCTGAGCTACCGGGGCAAATGGCTTACTGAAGAATCTCCCTCAACTTGAATTTAAC
>JADFNF010000014.1 GCA_022563485.1 Fidelibacterota bacterium
CGTGTATACCCGTACGATGTGCAGATCTCGCTGGTCTGGGCCGAGGCCCTTGCGCGGTGCGGCCTGTTGAGCCGCGATGAATCGGCGGCCATAAAGCAGGGGCTGGGGACGGTGCTCAGTGAATGGGACACGGGGCAGTTCAAGGTGGCCGATGAGGATGAGGATATCCACATGGCCATCGAGCGGCGGCTGGGGGAAATCATCGGCGATCCGGCCAAGAAACTGCACACCGGCCGGAGCCGCAACGATCAGGTGGCGACCGGTCTGCGCCTGTACGTCATGGACCATGCCGGACAGATCGGCCAGGGCATCGGGCAGGTGGTGGCGCTGCTCGTCGATATGGCCGAGGAGCAGGCCCATCAGCCCTTTCCCGGATATACCCACCTCCAACAGGCCCAGGTACTGTCGTTGGGGCAGTGGTTGCTGGCCCACGCCTGGAGCCTGAAATCGGATGGGACCTTTCTGGCCCAGGTGAAGCGTTCCACGGCGGTATGCCCCCTGGGTTCGGCGGCCTTGGGAGGCTCCACGGCCCCGGTGGACCGGACCTGGATCGCCACCGAGCTCGGGTTCGCCAGACCGTCCGAAAATAGCGTGGAAGCCGTCTCGTCACGGGACTTTGTCATGGACCTGCTCTACGGCCTGTCCCGGCTGGGGATTCACCTGAGCCGCCTGGCCGAGGACTTCATCCTCTACAGCAGTCAGGAGTTCGGCTATGTGAGTCTGGACGACAGCGTGGCCACCGGTAGCAGCCTGTTGGCCCACAAGAAGAACCCCGACGTTTTTGAGCTGCTGAGGGGCAAGAGCGGGCGGCTGTTGGGCGACCTGACCGGCTTCATGAGTACCGTTAAAGGTCTGCCCACCGGCTACAACAAGGACCTCCAGGAAGACAAGGCGCCCCTGTTTGATGCGGTGGACAGTATCGAAACATTATGGCCGGCACTGATCGTAACCCTCCAAAGGGTGACCTTTCATCCCGAGGCCGTGGCCCAGCAAATATCCCCCTATCTCAAGGCCGAGCGTATTGTGGCTCACCTGACCGGCAAGGGGCTGGCCTTCCGTGACGCCTACGGCATCGCCGGAGGGCTGGTGAAGGCAGCCGAAATCCAGGGGGTGGCCCTGGAGGATTTATCACTGGACGCACTCCAGGCCGCATCCCCGCACCTGGATGAGAATCTGCGGACGGTGCTGGCCGAGGGGTGGAGCGTCCCGGCCGAGGGCATTGCGGGGGGCAGCAACCGGGCGTCTATTAAGGAGCAGATTGAGAGCCTGCGGGGGTGGCTGAAAGGCCGCGACTGAGCCCAGGCGAGGGTATCGACATGGAGCCTGTGAACCGACTGCCTGCCCATGCGTTCCTCCTGGCTGGGGGCCAGAGCACCCGCTTTGGCAGCGACAAGGCCCGGTACCTTATCTGGAATCAACCGCTCATCGTCCGGCTCCACGGCCTTTTGAGCCGTGCCTGCCAGGCCGTCACCGTCCTCACCAAGCAGCCCAGCAAGTACGCCGACCTTGGGCTGATCTGCGCGGCGGACCGTTACCCCGAGCAGGCCCCCATCACGGGACTGCTGACGGCCCTGGAAATGTCGTCAACGGAATGGTGCTTCGTTATCGCCTGTGATCTGCCGAACCTGAGTGGGGAGTTCCTGCGCGAACTGTGGGAAGGCCGGGGGGGACTCGGGGTCATCCCCTTGGCTGAGGATCGGCGGCAACCGCTGGCAGCCCTGTACCACCGGGACAGTTTGGCCCGGTTCAAGGGGGCCTATGAGCAGGAAGAATTTGCCTTACAAAAGATCGTGTCCGCACCAGGGTTTACGACTATGGAACTTAGCCAACCCCAAGTCCTCGCCAACCTGAACACGCCGCCCGATGCGGGTAAAGGGTGAGTGTCTAAAGGGGATTTACGCAGTTAAGAGCGGGCCCTCTTGCGAGACAAGACTTTTACTATCCATTGACATTTTTATGACATCTCCGGCTTCCCGATGGCGCATATTCAGGTAGGGCATAAGTGATTAAACTGGGATGAATCCACACTTTCGCACTTGGCAACTACAGGAGGACAGCATGAAAGCGCTCATACTCTCCCTGATTATTCTCCTCGCCACAGGCATCGCGCCGGGCCAGACACCCGAAAAGATTGTTGAAAAAAGGGACTTCCCCTGGGAGTCGACGCTGGGGATTGGCCACGGCAGCTTGCAGCCCACCCTATCCTACCGGCTGGCGAATGTGCCGGTTTTCGGTGCTTACACGTTGCCGCTGCACGTCTCTATAGGTTTTTTACTAGACTTGGGGGCTGCGTCTGACACCTATGAGATGTCCTACGCGCTACTTGAGGTCCGTCCACTACTGGCACAGGGTTCGACGGGTTTCGCTTCCATGCGGGCACTGGTGGGAATGGGGGTCGGATCTTATCAGCTGGAACGACCCTATGGAGAATATTACCCTGACGGATTTGACGAGATGGGCTTTCCCATTACAGTGGCAACCACCGGCGGTACGAGCTCTGGGATGGGCTATCTATTAACCACCGGCCTGCAGTTGCGGGTATGGCGTCTGGAGGGAGAAGTCCGGATGAACCTACGCAATGGGCGGGATGGGCCGGAAACGTTCATCAACGTCCACGCGGGTTTCCGGGCCAAGACTCCCATCGGGGCTGTCGCCGCCCACCTGATCTGGCTGGTCCCGACGTTGGTATTAGCGTATATGCTGGCTGGGGCACTGGGTGGTGGGATAGGAGGGTTCTGACGGCTGGTGGGGTCCTACATGAAGACGATCTTACCGGGAAGCACTGGCATCAGCGGCGCGTTTATCAGCAGTGGAGCGATAGCGATAAGCGGCGGGAGAACGGTCTACTTGGCTAGCGCGTGCTACAGACCCTTGCGTAGGTGCAGATTCACCCGTGCCTGGGCATTCCGGGGGTCGAGTTCCACGGCCCTTTGGTAGTAGCCGACGGCGAGCTGGACATGTTGGCGGACAGCATCAAGGCGTCGTGCCTGCAGAGCCCCCTCGGCAATAAATTCCTCCACGACCCCTAAATTATTGTAGGTCATGGAGAGGGCCGCTCTGTATTGGGGGCCGACAAGTTTTGAATCCGGCAGCGTTCTGATGACTGTGAGGAGGGCTTCCCGGGCCTTTGCAAACCGTCCAAATCGGATATAAACCGCGCTGAGCCCTAAGTACGCCTCGGCCATAACTGGATTGAGGAGCACGGCGGCAAGGAATTGATCTTCGGCATGGGCAAAGGCGCCTTGCAGCTCAGCGTCCAGGGCCAGCTGGTAGTGAGCTTCGGGAGAAAGGGTCGACGCTGGGGTAGCGAAGCCGGTGGAGGTGATGACAAAGGCTCCGAGAAGCAGGGTGGCCATTAGAACCCTGGTCAACTGTTTTGTCACCGGATTTGATTTACGAGTCATCATTTTTTATTAAAGGTCCTAGGTTATCATCCGATATTGTAAAGGGATACGTATAACCTGATACAGCTTACGCGATTTCTCTATCAAAGTTCGTGACGAATGTCACATCACTCCTGTTTGTACGGTAACCAGTGTTCATGGGTGCATTTGGCAATGGCGCGGAGGTTAGAAGCCCTGATATGTCAATGGAAACCTTTTTTTTATATCAGGGCAGCCTGCCTAGCCAACCTTCCAGCTACAAGCCAGACTGAAATACGGTATGATATGTCGCCCACCTAGATGGGCTTCAAGATGAGCATGCGTGTGATCTGACCGATCACGGTTGACAATGGAAATTCCATTCAGGGGGCCTATGACCGGGGGAACTTCGCCCTCCAGGAGGTTGTATCCGGCCCCTAAAACCGCTCCAGGAAAGACAACAGCCACTCGTTAAAGACCGTGGGGTTCTCCAGGTTACTCAGGTGGCCCGCTCCGGGTATGATGTGCAGCTCCGCCTTGGGCAGGCGGCTGAGCAGGGCCTCGGCATCGGCGGGGGGCGTGAGGGCATCGTACTGGCCCACCATGATCAGGGCCGGCAGGGTGATGCGGGAAAGGGCCGGGGTGGTGTCGGTGCGGGCGGCCAGTGCCAGCAGCGTGCCGCCGATGGCCAGGGGATCGGTGGCGGTGATCATGTCCCGAACCTGCTGAACGACCGCCGGAATGGCCGCAAAACTTGCCGGGGCAAACACGGCCTTTACAAACCCCTCCGCAAAGGGCTGCACGCCGTTGGCTTTCACCGCCGCAACCGTCCTGGCTCGCTCGACCCTGACCTGATCGGTGTCGGGGGTGCTGCGGGTGTCGCACAGGACCAGCCCCTGGAACCGGTTCGGGTGGCGCTCCAGGGCTCGAAGGGCGATATAGCCGCCCATGGAGAGGCCGCAGACCACCGCTTGCTCGATGGCCAGGTGATCCATGAGTCCCAGGAGGTCGTCCACGAAGAATTCGACCGAGTATTGCCCGTCCCCAACGTCGCTCTCCCCGTGCCCCCTAACATCGTAGGCCACGCCCCGGCAGTTGTCCGGGAGGGCTTTGAGCTGCGGGTCCCATGTTCGGTGGTTGAAGGGGAAGCCGTGAATAAACACTACCGGCAGACCGTCAGGGGGACCCTGTTCCCGATAGTTTAAACGGTGACCGTTGATCTCAATCTTCATTTCGTTCCTTTTTTGGATAGAGTGTGCAGGGCGGGACCTGCTAGCCCAGGACCTGTTCCAGGACGTGGGCGATGGTGAGGGGCGCGGCCCCTTCCAGGCGGTTGTTGACGAAAATGTACCCAGGGAAATTGCTCAGTATCGCGCCCTTCAGGTGTTTGATGAGAACCCCTCGCAAATCGGGGAGCCGGCGCTGGACCCGGGTATAGGGAAAAAAGGTTTCCACGGCATCCTGATAAGCCAGCTGGGGCGGGGTCAGCAGGCGCATGACGAAGAAGTCGGCGGTGAAGGACTTAGCCAAGGCCAGTTGGTCCTCCAGCGGGGGCATCCAGCTCCAGGAGGAGTGGACATGGGCCACGCCGTGCCGCCGGAGCACATCGAAATAGTCGTCGCCCAACAGCTGGCGATTGCGAATCTCCGAGGCATACCGATAACCCTCGGGGAGTTGGGTGAAGAAGTCGTCCAACCGGCGCAAGAAACTGCCGTCCTCGATGATCGGTATGGGGAGTGCCCCGAACTGGAGGATGATGGGCCCCAGTTTGGCGCCTAATCGACCCACGACTTCCATGAACCGGCGGGCGAACAGATCGGCGTTGAGGAAGTTGGGATTGTTTTGCCCCTTGCGCTCGCCGTACCGCGGGTGATCCGGGTAGGTGTGGATGGTGATCTCCTGAGTGGCCTTGAAGCCGAACCGGAAGTGGCCGGGGGTGAGGGCGTCAAGCCCCTCCACAAGCCGATCACCGGGGAACTGGTAGAAGGTGCTGTCGACCCCGACTGCGGGGAAATGGTGGGCGTATTCGGCCAGACAGCGTTCCCGAAAGGTCTTTTTACTGGGATAGTGCTGGTTGTAGACCATCCCCAGCCAACCCTCGTACTTCCACGATGAGGTCCCCAGGTAGATGTTGGACTGCCTGGCCAGTTCGATGGACCGGTCGATGATGGGCGGGAGGGGCGGCATGGTGGGAAAAGTTACGCTGTTAGGCCAGGTCAGGCCAAGGGGGAGCTGCTAGCGGGCGAAAGATAACGCCCCGTTCATCGGTGGCCCCTCCGGGGATTCCGGCGTGCGGCGAGATAGCCCGAACGCCGCCTTGCAATCCGTCCGCCACGGACGGCAATGGGCGCCGGGAAGTTAGCCGGTGAGAATCATCTGGATGCCAGGCTGGCCATTTTAGGCGTCGGCGATACCTTATTGTAGGGTCCGTCCACCCGGTAACCGTTTTCGGCGGTTGGGTCAGGCATGAGGCTCCACCAGTAAACGATCACCTCGGCGCTGGGATACCAGTTGGATATGAGCCGGTAGGGAATACCCCTCGACAAGCCCGGTTTAATTCCCCGGCCGCCGCACAGACTGGGATGGTTGCACGGCATCCAATTGGTGTACTCTGCAGATTTTCGCTCCATGACGGCAAAGTTGAGGATGGCGGTCGTATTATTGAAGATCACCAGCTTCGACGGTCTCAATTCAACAGAGATGGGTGCATTCTGGACCGGACAGGCGGACAGGGCCAGAAAAACTGTCAGAATGAAGGTTAGCATGACCATAACCTTCACACTAAAGATGCTGCGTTTCGATCCAAATGGGGTTCTCACGAAGCGCCAATATAGGCAAGCACAGCGCTGGGGTCAAATGCAGATGTCCCTGGGCTATGGGCGGCTACTGGGAAGGAGCGACGAGCCATGAGCGGCTCCCAGCCCGACTTCCACCGGGAAGCCGGGCTGGGCTTCACGGCGCATTGGCGAAGGCAACCTCCATCATTCTGAGAAGGAGCGGCGAAAAAACGCCGTAGATCACGAAGATGAAGATCAGGTAGTATATAAAGGCGAATGGTACGCCGATAAACCAAAAGGTGTAGCGCCAGAGACCGGGCTGAAATTTCAAGAGCGCCCATTTAAAGCCGATGACCAGGACAAGCAGGACCCCGATGAGGATGGATGATCCCATAGCATAGGCCGCGATTTTCCCCAGGCGAACAGATCCCACGGCCATCTCAAAGGTGAGCAGGCTAATGGCGGTGATGCCGGCCAGAGACCCGGTAATATTGAGCAGCTGGGGCCAGTCGAAGCTGTCCGCCTTCTGGCGTCGCGGTTGTATCCCCTCCTCTTGGTCCTCAGATGCACTTTCCGCTTCGTCCAGGAATCGTTTCCTGTCCATAAGGCCATTCCTTTCTTTGGATATAGCTGGTTTAATTTCACTTGGCCAAAGCAAAATTACAAGCGAATGCTTCGTGAGTCTATGCCCTGGCGCACGTATGATACGCCTACGAGGGGACGCCTGCGATGGGCAAGGGGGGGTCCAGTATGTGACGCCCTATGCTCGGACCTATCCGCCGGTTTAGGCTAACCTCCTATTCAATGACCGCCATTTGCTCTGTATGGCCCTTAGCCGGGCCTGCCGCCAGATCTCCCGGGCAGCGTAGGAACAGGATCGAGATAAAAAAGGTTGTCTCGCCGCTTAAAATGATTTAAGATAATTATATCGTGTTATCTATTAATATCTATTATCCCCGGTTTTAACCGGATGCGAGGGGTTGGTGGATCCGGCGATATAAATATATATAGAGGGAGAACGGAATATGGCGGATCAGCAGGGCACGACGAATTTAATTGAGTACGGTGGTGGTGAAGGACTCCTGGAACGGCTACCCAAGGGACACCTCATCCACACACTGGTCAGTGAACACGTTCAGATTCTTGTTTTGCTACGCAAGATCGATGGGATCAGGATCAAACTGCTGACGCTGGAAGTCCTTGAGGAGGACCGGGATGCTCTTGATATTTTACGCCAGTTTGCAGAGCGTCTGTTGAAAACCGAAAACCATCATCTCCGGGAAGAATGGGTCCTGTTTGCCGAAATGGAAAAGCGGGGGATCGCCGGGCCATCGGAGGTGATACGTAAAGAGCACGAGCTTCTGCGGCATTTGAAAAAGCGGCTGATGGGCCTGTCATCAACCGGGCTCAAAAAAAAGAGTTTCGGTACCATCACGTCCGAGATCGATGAGACGACCGACCGGCTGATTTCCAACCTTGTGGCGCATATTCACAAAGAGGATTACGTGCTCTATCCAGCGGCCCTGCAGGTCATCGACGATCCCGCTTCCTGGGCCAGCATGCGGGAGCGCTGCGATCAGATCGGCTACGGTCCCTTCTCGCCTGAATCGGCTAGTTCCAAGTGATGAATTATTGCAGCCCTGGAAAGATGAACTTGAATCCGGCCGTCAGAAACGGGCCGGATAGGTCGATCTCGGGCGGATCGCCGTTCCAGATAGCGTCATACCTTTTGCTGGTCTCTGATTCCGGGTCTTCTTTGGTATAGGACCAACTCGTCGACTTACCCCCGAACCGGTAGCCTGCCCCGAGAACCAGGTCGATGCCTGGGGTGAGCAGCCGTTCCAGATCGACCCCTAACGTGGCCGCTGCCAGGGGCGCATTGACGAGGTGATCTGCGTCGTCGCTGCGGAAGAGCAGATTCAGATCGATGCCCAGTTTGCCCATGAGGGTGGTCCGTGAACCCATCCTGAACCTCAGGCCCGCGAAGCCGTTCAGATTTAAACCTTGGTCGAGACGGGTGCGGCTATCCTCGGTGCGGAGGTACCCGATACCCAAGCCGTAGTCGAAGGCCTCGATACTTTTAGCCAGGACCTGAATCCCAAGCCTTAAGCCAGGTGTTTGCAGGCCGGGCAAGCTGGGCGCCACACCCAGGCGGATGGCCCACAGACGATCGACCTGTTCGATGGCCTGGTCACCGGGCCGCACGGTATGCCACTGGCGCAAAATTACCGAACGATTGCTTTCAGCTGAAAGGTCCTTGACCGTAACGTAGCCCACCGAGCGGCCCGGAATGCTCATCGTCCTTCCGTTAAATATCTCCTTCCGGTCAGGTTCAACGATGGCAAATATCATGCCTTTCCGCAGCCCCATATCCTTCCCCAGAAGCAGGATAAGCTCGTCATTATCGACGGAAAGGACTCGGGAAACCAGGAGATAGTAGCTCCTTAACTCCTGGCCGGCCTTGCTCCGGAACTCCTTCATCACCCTGCCCCGGGATTTGCCCGCCGCGCCGCCGGTATGGGTGGCATCCACCCGGAAGGTATACAGGGTTTGTCCCGTTTCAATGTCAAGGCTGCGGACTTCAACGCTCAGATAGGTCTGGATATTATGGGCGTAGGGATCTTGCTCGACATCGGGGGCGGACTTTCTCGTCACGATTGACCATAGCCCCTTGGCCATACCTTTCCCGATGGCTTCGCCTAAGCTCTTGTCGTCCTCCTCATCTTTTTTATCATCTTCATCGCTGGGCGGCACACCTTTTTGGGAGAAGTCGAGGACAGTGACCAGCAGCGCTTCCCTGGCAGAGGCGATTTTCCCTACGGAGACAGCGGCCGAATCATCCACCAAGCCTAGGAGCTGTAGGTCTTGCTCCTTTAGAATTTGCAGTAAATTGTTCCGGTCGATAATTTCAAACCGTCCCAGCCCCACCGCCAAGCCGACAACGGTACTGGTGACCTCCTGCGCGATGGAGAATGCGTGATCGTCCGTCGTCCCGGTGGGGAGGATGAGCAGCCTTTTCTTCTCAGTGGTGAGGTTGTCGTTACCGGCCGGGCCTTGCTGAGCCGGCAAGGGGGTGACGCCGCTTCCCAGCAGCATAAGAGTCACCAGGACAAGGGTCCACCGGCCGGTGCCTGCGCGGGGCGTTGCTTGTTCGCCACTGATGCTGGGGATCGTATGACCTATCGAACCTGATTTAGAGTAATTTGGCATAGGAGTTTACCCGCTTTGAATTTAGAGCTGTCAAAATGAAATACGACACCGTAAAGATGCTTTTGAATCAAATGCGTCCGCCTATATTGCTAGTGGTATCACATATCCGTCGTATCTTAATTTTCCCCGACAGTCTCGAATACTAAAAGGAGTCGACCATGGCCTATCGAACCATCACAGAGATGTTCCTCCAGACGACTTCGGAGTTTGCCGACAAGTATCTGTATTATGCCAACCGTCAAGGGCATTGGGAGGGGCTTAGAGGCAAGGATATTCGCACAACGGTTGAAGACCTGACATTTGGCCTAATCTCCCTGGGGATCACGAAGGGGACCCAGGCGGCGATCCTCTCCAGTAACAGTCCCCGCTGGGCCATGACCGACTATGGTATCCTGTGCGCCGGAGGGGTTACCGTTTCGATCTATCCCACCCTCACGACGGATCATGTATTTTATATCATTAAGCACAGTGACAGCCGGGTGGTGTTTGCCGAGAATGAGGAGCAGGCGGGTAAGGTCCTTGAAGTGTGGGACGACTGTCCGGAGTTAGAGGTCCTGGTGGTCATGAACGATGTCAGGGTCAACGGGAAACAGATGGCAAAGAACCATCGGCAGATCATATCGTTCATCGAGCTGCTGGACCTGGGGCACGAGTACGGTAAGGACCAGGGTCTTGATTTTGAAGCTCAGTCCAGAACCCCTGCCCCGGATGATGTGTTGACCCTCATCTATACTTCCGGCACCACCGGCGATCCCAAAGGGGTGATGCTCACCCACCATAACCTGGTGACCAATATTGAGGCCTCCCTCACCCATATCAACATAACCGCTGAAGACTCGCTTCTATCGTTCCTGCCCCTGAGCCACTCCTTTGAGCGGATGGCGGGGCATTTTCTGCCGTTCAGTCGTGGGGCGACGGTCTACTATGCCGAGAGCATCGAAAAGGTGGCCGCGAACATGGTTGAGACCCGGCCGACGGTGATGCTGGGGGCGCCCCGGTTTTACGAGAAGGTTTATAACCGGATCATCGACAATATCAGCCAGGCGCCGCCCCTGCGGCAGAAAATCTTCTGGTGGGCCATGAAGCAGGGCCGTGAGATGCTCCAGCATACCCTTGCCGGTACCCGTCCCGGGTGGTGGCTCCTCAGGAAACACGGTCTGGCCAATAAGCTGGTCTTTTCCAAATTGAAGGAGCGGGTGGGGGGCCGTATAAGATTTTTTGTCTCGGGTTCGGCCCCCCTGTCGGCCGTGATCGCCGAGTTTTTCGCCATGATGGGTATGGTGGTGCTGGAGGGCTACGGCCTTACCGAAACCACCCCGGTGCTCACCACCAACACGCTCGATAAATTCAAGTTCGGCAAGGTCGGTCATGCCATCCCGAACGTGACGTTGAAAATCGCAGCTGACGGCGAAATCCTGGCCAAGGGTCCCAACATCATGAAAGGGTATTTCAAGAACCCCGCCGCCACCGCCGAGGCCCTCGATGACGACGGTTGGTTCCATACCGGGGATATTGGTGAGTTGGATGAGGACGGGTACCTGAAGATCACCGACCGGAAAAAGAGTATATTGGTGACCTCCGGTGGGAAAAATGTGGCTCCGGCCCCGTTGGAGAACGCTCTGGTGATCTGCCCGCATATTGAGCAGGCGCTTATCATCGGTGACCAGCGGAACTTTATCTCCGCCCTTATCGTCCCTGACTTTAACAAACTGCGGGAGTACGCTGAGGCCAACGGTATCGAAGGCCGCCAGGCTGAGACCCTCATAAAAAACTCCGAGATCATTCAAATGGTCGAAAAGGAAGTTGAGGATGCCATGGAGCCCTTCGCCCGCTATGAGCGGGTGAAAAAGATCGCCCTCCTGCCACGGGAGCTCACCATCGATGAGGGTGAAGTGACCCCGACCCTGAAAATCAAGCGGAAAGTGGTCCTGGAACATTTCAGTGAGGCCATCGAATCAATCTACGCCGGTACCATCGCCGAGACTAAAATTGACTGACCGGGCAACCGGTACCGGACCCCGCCTCAGCTACCGTGGGGCCGGAGTCGATATTGATGCGGGTGAAGCGGCTGTTGAGCGCATCAAGGGACTGGCCAGGGGAACCCACGGGCCGGAGGTGCTGGCCAATCTCGGTGGTTTCGGCGGGCTGTTCGAGTTCTCCAAGGATCGATACCGTGAACCGGTGTTGGTCTCCAGCACCGATGGCGTGGGCACCAAGCTCAAGATCGCGTTCCTGACCGGCCGCCATGACACCATCGGCCAGGACCTGGTCAATCACTGCGTCAACGACATATTGACCACCGGGGCCCTGCCGCTGTTTTTCCTCGATTATTTTGCATCAGGTCACCTGGATGGCGATGTTTTCGAAGCGGTCATCCGGGGGATTGCCGTGGCCTGTGGGGAAAACGACTGCGCCCTCATCGGTGGCGAGACGGCTGAAATGCCCGATTTCTACCAACCCGGGGAGTACGAACTGTCCGGCACCATTATCGGGGCCGTCGAAAAGGAAGCTCTGTTGGGCAGCCGCAAGGTGGCTCCGGGCAATCTGCTGGTGGGCCTGCCCTCTACCGGCCTGCATACCAACGGCTATTCCCTGGCCCGCAAGGCCCTGCTCCGGGAATGGACGGTGGACACCGAGCTTCCCGAGCTGGGCAGCACCATCGGTGAGGCTCTCCTGGCGGTCCATCGTTCCTATCTGGGTATCACCCGGCCCCTGCTGGATAAGCCCTGGCTCCGTGGGGCGGGGCACATCACCGGCGGGGGACTCGAGGGGAACCTGCGCCGTCTCTTGTCGAAGGGGCAAAGTTTGGCCCTGGACTGGTCCGCCTGGGAGTGGCCAGCCATCTTCCAGATCATTCAACAGGCCGGAAACGTGGAAACCGACGATATGCGCCGGACTTTCAATCTGGGGATGGGCTGGGTGTTGATCGTTGACCGAGACGGGCTGGCCCCCCTGGAAAGCTATCTGCAGGAACATCAGGAACCGTACAAGCTGCTGGGTGAGGTACGGTGAGACTCTCCCGCCGCACTTCATGAGCACATCGTTTACGGTATTGGGCGCCGGGACCTGGGGCAGCGTCATGGCGGCTCACCTGCATGATGCCGGCCACCGGGTCACCCTCTGGCACTTTCTGGAGGACGAAGCCAAAACCTTTGAGCGGACCCGCCGCCACCCTTTCCTGGAGGGGTTTACCCTGCCCGAAGGTCTGGCGGTGACCGCCGACTTACCCAAGGCGATCGCCGCCGGGGAAATCGTGATGGTGGCGCTCCCATCCCAGGTGGTTCGCCAGGTGATGGAGCAGCTCGCTCCCATCATCGGTGAACGGGAAGTGGCCAACCTGAGCAAGGGCATCGAGCAGGGCAGCCTCAAACGGATGTCGGAGGTCATTATGGAGGTCGCTGGCGTGCCGTCCGGCCGGGTCGCCTCGGTATACGGCCCCAGCCACGCCGAGGAGGTGCTGCAGAAAATCCCCACCACCCTGGTGGCGGCCAGCGAAAATATGGACTATGCCCGGAAGCTTCAAAAGTATCTCAGTACCGAACGCCTCCGGGTCTATACCAATCCAGATATCATCGGTGTGGAACTGGGGGGCAGCGTCAAGAATGTCATCGCCATCGCGGCCGGGATCTGTATCGGGATCGGTTTTGGGGATAACACCATGGCGGCTCTCGTGACCCGGGGATTGGCGGAGATCACCCGGCTGGGCCTGGCGCTGGGGGCCGATCGTCAAACCTTTGCGGGACTGAGCGGTATTGGTGACCTGGTGGTCACGGCGTTCAGCCGCCACAGCCGGAACCGCCGCCTAGGGGTGGAACTCGGTGAGGGACGAAAGTTCAAGGAAATTATGGCGGACATGGGCATGGTGGCCGAAGGTGTTTTCACGGCTCAGTCGGTGAGCGACCTGGCTCGCAAGCTCCAGGTGGATATGCCCATCTGCCACCAGGTCCATGCCGTCCTCTTCCAAGACAAAGATCCCCACCGCGCCATCACCGATCTGATGACCCGGGGCTTGCGGGATGAAACTATTACCTGAGTTTGTTCTGACCCTCACGCTGGCCGCTGCCGTCCTGCCTGGCCAGGTGCCGGCGCCGACCTGCGGCCTGCCCCATATCTTCCCGCTCCCTGAAGGTGAGGCGGTGACCCTCAGGAGGACTGCCCACTTCACCGGCGATAGAACTTTCAAGATCAGGGAGAATTATACCAGCCAGACCCTCATTGAGGTCGATTTCTATCATATTCATTCCGGCACGGATTTTGACATTTTCGCGGAGGTCGGCGAGGTGGAGGCAGGCCGGATCGACACCACAGCCGCCGCCCTCGGGCCCTTCGTCTCGGCTTTCAGCGAGCGGACCTTCGACGGTTCCATCAACCCTGACCTGGGCATCAAGGCCATCGCTGAAGATGTTTTCGGCGCCCCGCCCGATATCGATCATAACGGCAAGATCACCATCCTGCTCATTGATGTGCGCGATGATTACGTGCCCGATGTGTCCGAATCCTATGTGGCGGGGTACTTCGATCCTCTCGATCAAGGGCAGCAGGGCAATCTGGCCGATATCATCTATCTCGACACCAACCCCGGTTCACTCTCGGGTCCTCAAGGCAGCATCATGTTGGCCGCACTGGCCCATGAATACCAGCACCTGATCCACTACAACCGGGACCGCCGGGAAGAGCTCTGGGTCAATGAGGGGCTCAGCGAGCTGGCCCCCGTGTTGATGGGTCTGCCCCACCGGGATTTTGCCCTTTTCCTGGATAATACCAATGTATCGCTGGACAGCTTCGACGGTGAACTGGCCGACTACGCCCGCACCGGGCTGTTTTTCCTCTATACCTGGGTGCAGTTGGGGACCGGGTTTATCAGGGACCTGATCGCCCTCACCGAGACCGGCGTCACCGGTTTCGACAGCGCCCTGGCCCTGCACAGCCAACCGGCCCTGGATCGGTTTGCTTTCCAATGGCACCTGGCCAATTTTATCCAGGGGGCCGGGATCAAGGGCTATGGGGACGCATTCAGCTTGCCCCGGCCGACTATGCATGAGGTGGTCACGACCTTTCCCCAAGCTGATGTGGGCGGAAACGTGGCCCGGCTGGGGGCCCGGTGGACCCTCATTTCCCAACGGCGGGGGCTGGGTCTGTATCTGGCGGCCTCTCGTTCCGGTGAGCGTCCCACGCTGACCCTGCTAAAGAGCCCCGATTATACTGTGCTTAACGCGCCGTTTCTCTATTCGGCCGGCTTCCAGGCTAACGGCGTACCAATCAGACGCCGCCAACTGATGGTCATGGCCACGGCCTCAACGGCGGTGAGCGACAGCGCCGGCTACACGCTGTATGTGGCCCACCTGGACGATCCCATGATCCCGCCCGCCGCAGGGTTCTTCTACCCCAACCCCTTTAACCCTCAAACGGCGCTATCGCCGGTGACCCGCCTACTCACCAGTCCCGGCCAGGTGGTGACGCTGCGGCTGTACGATATCCGGGGGCACGAAGTCTACCGGCTGGGTCCTCGACCGGCGGAAGATAACGCTCCCCTGGTATGGAATGGGACGCTCCAGAACGGCCAGGCGGCCCCCAGCGGCGTCTATTTTGCCAGGGTGGGGGTGGGGGCGCAGGTCTTCACCCGTAAGCTGGTGCTCATCCGCTAGCCGGTAGCCCTTTTATCAGGGTGTGGACGGTTCTAACTTTTCGGGTCAAATCCTCCATGAGCCCTCGTAGCTCAGCTGGATAGAGCATCTGCCTCCTAAGCAGAGGGTCGTGGGTTCGAATCCCGCCGAGGGCACACTTCCTTTCCCGTCGAGAAACCCGACTCCACGGGTAAAATCGAAGCCTGCAACTTTGCGCAAACTCCCGCGAAGAACCGCAGAAATTGCGCCGATTGCCACAGAGGTGACATTTCCCCCGATGGTGGTAAAGAATCCGACCTTGTGGCTGGTCCCAGCCTATAATATTCCGGGCATCAATGATGGCAATCAACGAGAGGAACGTGATGAAGCGAGTTGTTCGTAGGGCAATAGGGATGGGGCTGGTAGCAACCGTCGCCTGGCTAGCCATTCCCGGGGGCGGATGGGCACAGGCAGCGAAACCGGCCTCAGTTGGGGCGGTCGTGCAGTCGCCGACACCGCCGGACTCCATTGCCCGGAGCCAGCGTGGCTCGGTCAGCCAGCGGATCGCCCGGACTGAGGTCTCCCTGGAATACGGCCGGCCCGTGGCACGGGGCCGGGAACTTTATGGCGCACTCGTGCGGTGGGGGCGGGTTTGGTGTCCCGGGGCCGACGCGGCCACGACCTTCACCACCTCCACCGACATCCTGATCAACGGGGAAACGCTGGCGGCGGGACGCTACTCGCTCTGGACCCAGCCCCAGCAGGACCAGTGGACGGTTATATTCAGCACCGTCGCCACCGCCTGGCACAACCGTTACCCGGGGGCCCGCCGTGACGCCTTGCGCGTGAAGGTCACCCCCCGCAAAGGGGAGCACATGGAATCACTGGCCTACTACTTCCCGGTGGTGGAAGGTCGCGAGGCCGAACTGGTCCTCCACTGGGGTACTACGGTAGTTCCCCTCAGCCTGGAGGCGCCGTAAGACGGGAGTTTGGCCTGCTGGCCGTGTGGTGAATCAGGGTCACACGAGCGAAGCGTACGCTGCTTGATCCGTTCCCGCCGATCCAGGCGCCGGCTAACCTGTCCCGGTATGGCGCCAGGCCCTTGCGTCATGACGGGCAAATCCTTGCTCCCCGCCCGGAATGGAGGGTAAACTCACACGATGTTGCTGAGAATTAATCATCATCCACTGTGACCGGCGGGGCCAAACCGCACCACCGGCCCTCCGCTAATTCCGAAGCCATGAATTTCGCCCGCCAGCTCCGTCGCCTGTACGACTGGGTCCTGCACTGGGCCGAGACCCCCTACGGCGTGCCGGCCCTGTTTATCCTGGCCTTCGCCGAGTCATCCTTTTTCCCCATCCCGCCGGACGTGCTGCTCATTGCCCTGGCGGTGTCGGTGCCGGGCCGGTCCCTCTGGTTCGCCCTGGTCTGCCTGGTGGGGTCCATCACCGGTGCTTACCTGGGCTACGCCCTGGGCTATTTCGGTTGGGAAGCGATCGGGCGGCCCCTGGTGGACTTCTACCACGGTCACGAGACCATGGAATGGGTCCACCTCCAGTACGAGACCTACGGCTTCTGGGGCGTCCTGGTGGCGGCCCTGACACCCATCCCGTACAAGATATTCACCATTGCCTCAGGTGTGTTTCACTTCGACCTGGGCACTTTTACGGCGGCGTCGATCCTGGGGCGGGGCCTGCGCTTTTTCGCCGTGGGGACCCTGATCTACTATTTCGGCCCTACCATCCGGGACGCCATCGACCGGCACTTCAACCTCATGGCGGCGATCTTCATCCTGCTGCTCATCGGTGGCTTTGTGGCGATTAAAGTATTACTTTAGACCATGGACGGCTTGGCTATGAAGGATTTGATGGTTCCCCTATGTTGCGCGTCTTCATAACCGGGGCCAATCGCGGTATCGGACTGGGGTTGGCGGGCCAGTGCCTCCAGCGTGGTGACCGCGTGTTTGCCGGTTGCCGGAACCCGGAGCAGGCCACCGAGCTCCACCGCCTGCAGGACCAGCATGGCGACCGGCTCACGGTCCTGCCCCTGGACGTGACCGACCAGTCCGCTATTGATAGCGCCGTGACCACCGTAGAAGGGTTTGTCGACGGTCTCGATTTGCTGGTGAACAACGCCGGGGTCGGGGGTGGAGAAGACCCGTTCGGCCAATTGGCCGAGGAGGGCCTGATCGACACCTTCAGGGTCAATGCTGTGGCTCCCATCCTGCTGGCACAAGCTATGCTGCCCCTCCTGAAAAAGGGTCAACGCCCCGTGATTGCCAGTGTGACCTCGCGTATGGGTTCCATCGCCGACAACGGGAGCGGCGGCTATTATGCCTACCGGGCCAGCAAAGCGGCCCTCAATATGCTCCACAAGTCCCTGGCCGTGGATCTGGCCCAACAGGGCATCATCACCGTGGTGCTGCATCCCGGGTGGGTGCGAACCGACATGGGGGGCCAGGGCGGAAGGCTGTCGGTTGAGGAGTCGGTAGCGGGTCTGCTTCAGGTGGTCGATGGGCTTACCGAGACCGATTCGGGCCGCTTTTTCGATTGGCGCGGGAAGAAGGTTCCCTGGTAAACAGCCTGCCTCACCGAGGGTGGACGGAATGAGCCTTGTCGTATTGGCGCCACACCTGTAATTTCATTCGTCGATTCACCTATCGGTGGGTCATCTATTTGCGGGGCATGGCGCAGCCCGGTAGCGCGCTTCGTTCGGGACGAAGAGGTCGGGAGTTCAAATCTCCCTGCCCCGACAGTGAGCTGGTGGCAGTAGCAGGCATCGATAGCCTCCACGCGCCAGGTTCTTCCAAGGGGACCGCAACCTTGAGCCTTCTACATTCATTGCTTGACACCTGAATCTCGCTAAATCGATAACATTGACACGAGAGGAAACCGCAATGGACGAGAAGCTGATAAAAGCCTCGATCCTTCTGCATGTTGCGGCCACACTGCTGGTTCTGTTTGGGATCTTCATGGTGGTAAACGTCTTCGTGCTGGGGAAGCTCCCGGGTCGGATGGAATGGATTATCGGCAAGACCAGCGCTGAAATCGCCGCATACGACGCGTCGGTTTTCAATTTCATGCTCTCCGCCTATCGCATGTTTACCATCCTGCTGCTGACCTATACATTCGGCCTGATCCTGCTCACAAATGCCTACCGCCGGGGGAACGCCGTCGCGGGAAGAGTCGTGTTCGTCATGCAGGCGCTCTTTCTGCCGATCAGCACGGTGTACGCCCTGAGCGTCTCGACCAAGACCCCATGGCCGGTTTTGCCCTTAGCGGGGTCTTCACATTGATCGCATTTGTGATCTCGCGTGGTGCGGCAGCCGCGAAGTCCGACTAGCCTAAGCCTAGAGCATCAATCTCGCACCGAACCCTGCAGGCTTGGCAGCACTTCCCCCACTTGCGCCGACCCAAGTGACACCCATTGGTGACGGGGGTAGTTGAATCCAGATGTTTATTCCTCGAGGGAAAAGAATATTCAAGAAGCAATCAGGGAATGCTTGGAGGTAAGTGCGGAAAAGGAAAGCCGGTGTCTATATTGAGACCTCGGGAGGCGCTGAAGACTTTTGAGAAACTTGATGGGATGACCTGCCATTATGGCCAAGATGGTTGATGACGAAGAAGTAAGGATTCCAAAATGAAAGTAGAAATGAGAATATTTGATGAGAAATTCAGAAATAATAAAGTTAGATACCTACTACAATGCTCCCTGGCAACCCTGTTTATTTTCATCTTATTGCTCTTCATGGGTGCCAGTTCGAATATCACCGTCATTGTCGCTTTGGGTGCAAGTTCTTTTATCGCCTTCACCATGCCCGAGGCCCAGGTGTCAAGACCGAGGTTTCTGATAGGGGGCTATCTCGTGGGAATAGCTGCCGGTTGTCTTGGTCACCATCTGTCCGTGATGCCGTTGCTGACGCAGCTGCCCATTATCCAGGAGTTTCCGAATGTGGTGTTCGCTGCATTATCTGTGGGAATAGCAATATTTGTGATGGTCATCACAAATACGGAACATCCGCCCGCAGCTAGTTTAGCGCTGGGGCTCGTGCTTCACGACTGCAATACCATGACGATCATGGTTCTACTCCTGGGAATTATGTCATTGTCTGGTATCAAGGCGGTGTTGCGGCCAGTGTTGAGAAATTTGCTATAGCGACTGCCATAATGTTCATTGCGGAATGTCTGTCTAGCCCTGGCGATGTGAGCCAGGGTGAAACCGAACGAGAGGCCGAAAACAATATTCAAGAGGCAATCGGGGCCGATTTAGACCCGCCGGGCCTTTTGTGCGTCCTTGGGGGCCGCTCCGGTTTTTCCCCTCGACGGCCGGTTCGGCTGTTACTAATTTACCGCTAATATTTTAACTGTCAGATATTGCCTACTGAATGAAGGCGAATCATTGAATGCCATACCATGATTGAGAAATACCCTTTCAAAGAGGTCGAGGCCAAGTGGCGGCGCAAATGGGCGGAATCCAAGGCCCATGAGACCGATCTGGATCACCCGGGCAAGAAGCTCTACAGCCTCACCATGTTCAGCTATCCCTCCGGCGACAAGCTGCACATCGGCCACTGGTACAACTACGGCCCGGCCGACACCTGGACCCGCTTCAAGAAGATGCAGGGCTACAACACTTTCCATCCCCAGGGCTTTGACGCTTTCGGTCTGCCGGCGGAAAACTACGCCATCAAGCACGGCATCCATCCGGCCCGGAGCACGGCGGCCAACATCGCCACCATGCGCAAACAACTGGACCAAATCGGCGCTATGTACGACTGGTCCAACTATGTGGATACCAGCACCCCTGAGTATTACCGGTGGACCCAGTGGCTGTTTTTGAAACTTTACGAAATGGGTCTGGCCGTGCAGGAAAAGGCGCCGGTGAACTGGTGTCCCCACGATCAGACGGTACTGGCCAATGAGCAGGTGAAAGAGGGACACTGCGAGCGATGCGGGTCGCCGGTGATCCAGAAGGAACTCACCCAATGGTTCTTCAAAATTACACGCTATGCGGACGAATTGCTGTCCGGACTTGACACCATCGACTGGCCGGAACGCACCAAGACCATGCAACGCAACTGGATCGGGCGGTCGGAAGGGGCCCGCATCGATTTTCGGGTCGCCGATGCCGATGAGCAGGTTATTTCGGTTTTCACGACGAGACCTGATACGGTTTACGGCGCTACCTACATGGTGTTGGCACCCGAACATCCCTTGGTAACGCAAATCACCACGCCAGAATGGCAGGATCAGGTA